>NZ_JBJXHK010000021.1:0-41189 GCF_046638635.1 Lysobacter zhanggongensis | reverse complement strand
ATGCGGCAACGCTCGACGGCACGCTCACCGGCTGGCGCGACGGCGACGGCTGGCGGGTCGGCACCGACGCGCTGCGCATCGCCGGCGACGACTTCGGTGCGACCGCGCGCGGCAGCCTGTGGTGGCAGGGTGATGGCAGTCGCCCGTGGCTCGACCTGGCCGCGACCGTCGACGAGACCGCACTGCCGGTGGCCAAGCGCTTCTGGATCCGCCACCTGATGTCGGCCAACCTCGTCGACTGGCTCGACACCGCGCTGGTGGCCGGCACCGTGCAGGACGGCAAGGCGCTGGTGGCCGGCGACCTGGACGACTGGCCATTCGACGACAACGACGGCCGCTTCGAGGCCACCGCGCATATCGCCGACGCGACCGTGCGTTTCCAGCCGGACTGGCCGGCCGCCGAGCAGGTCGACCTGGACGCGGCGTTCATCGCCGACGGCTTCTCGCTCGAAGGCAACGGCGCGCTGGGCGGCATTGCGATCGGCGAGCTCGCCGCCGGCATCGACCACTACGACGGCGGGCGCCTGGCGGTCGACGCGCAGGGCCGGGCCGATGCGGTCGAACTGGTCCGGCTGCTGCGGGCCAGTCCGTTGCGCGAGCTGCACCCGGAGACGTTCGACAGCGTGCGTGCCAGCGGCCCGGCGGCGGTCGACTTCCACCTGCGGTTGCCGCTGGAGCGCGACGCGACACTGGCGATCAACGGCGACGTCGAGCTCGCCAACGCGCGCCTGTCCGATCCGCGCTGGGACCTGTCGTTCGACCGGGTCAACGGCCGCGCCGAATTCACCCGCGCCGGTTTCCATGCCGAGAACCTGCAGGTGCGTCATGCGGGGCGCCCGGGCGTGCTGCGGCTGCGCGCCGGCGACGGGCACGTAAAGGCGCGTGGCAACCTGTTCGAGGCCGCGGTCGAGGCGGAGTTCGGCATCGACGAACTGCTCGACCGTGCCGAGCCGCTGGCCTGGCTGGAGCCGCACGTCGATGGCCGCTCGCGCTGGAACCTCGAAGTCGCCGTGCCCAAGGGCTCGACGGGCGACACCGCGCGCCTGCAACTGCGGTCCGACTTGGCCGGCACCACGCTCGCGTTGCCCGCCCCCCTGAGCAAGCCGTCCGCCGCGACACTGGCGACGACGGTCGAGATCCCCCTGCCGCTGGACGCGGGTGAGGTCCGTGTCAGCCTCGGGCAGCGGTTGGGCGTGCGCGCGCGAACCGTCGGCGACCGCACCGGCATCCGCATCGCCCTCGGCGGCAATCGCGTGGACCAGCCGCCGCCGCCGTCGGGACTGGTGGCCACCGGCCGTGCCGATACCCTGGATGCGATCGAATGGCTCGGACTGGTGCGGGGCGGCAGTGCGGGCCCCTCGTCGGGCCGGCCGGGCGATGGCAGCCTGCCGCTGCAACGCATCGACGTCACCGCCGCGCGCCTGCAACTGCTCGGCGNCGAATGGCTCGGACTGGTGCGGGGCGGCAGTGCGGGCCCCTCGTCGGGCCGGCCGGGCGATGGCAGCCTGCCGCTGCAACGCATCGACGTCACCGCCGCGCGCCTGCAACTGCTCGGCGGGGTGTTTCCCGACACGCGCCTGCTGGTGGTACCGGCCCCGGACGGGGCGATCGCGGCGCGGGCGGAAGGTGCGTCGCTTCAGGGCGAGCTGCTGCTGCCGGCGGGCGACGAAGCCGTCGCCGGCAAGTTCAGACGGGTCCACTGGCGCAGCGCGCGGGCGGGGTCGACCGCCGCCACCGGCACGGGGGCCAGCGCGGACAGGCCTGCGGCGCGCGCCGTGGTGGCCACGACCGCCACGACGCCGCAAAACGCCAGCAACGCGTCGGGCATCAACCCGGCCGACATCCCGCCGTTGCTGATCGAGGTCGACGACCTGCGCCTGGCCGATGCCCGTCTCGGCAAGGCCAGCCTGCGGACCCGGCCGACCGGTGCGGGCATGCGCGTCGACCAGTTGCAGGCGCGCAACGGCAAGCAGCTGATCGAACTCAGCGGCAGCTGGCTGGGCCACGGCGGCAGCGAGCGGACCCACCTCAGCGCGAAGGTCGACAGCGAAGACTTCGGGCGCCTGCTGACCGGCCTGGGCCACGGCGGACGGCTGGCCGGTGGCCACGGACAGGTACGGCTCGACGCGGGCTGGACCGGCAGCCCGGCCGAGTTCGACGTCGGCGTGCTGGACGGTGACCTGACCCTCGCCGCACGCGATGGCCGGCTGCTCGAGGTCGAGCCGGGCGCGGGCCGGCTGCTCGGCCTGCTGAGCATCGCCGAGCTGCCGCGTCGGCTGTCGCTGGATTTCCGCGATTTCTTCTCGAAAGGGTTCGCGTTCAACCACGTCGAGGGCCGCATCAGCTTCGACCGCGGCCGCGCGAGCAGCGACAACCTGCAGATCGACGGCCCGGCGGCGGAGATCAACATCCGCGGCGCGGCCAACCTGCGCGAAGAGACCTTCAACCAGACGATCGAGGTGCTGCCCAAGACCGGCAACCTGCTGACCGCGGTGGGCGCGATCGCTGGCGGTCCGGTCGGCGCGGCGATCGGCGCGGCCGCCAACGCGGTGCTGCAGAAGCCGCTTGGGCAGATCGGTGCCAAGACCTACAAGGTCACCGGCCCGTGGGAGGAACCCAAGGTGGAGGTGATCAGCCGCGAACAGGGTCGCCTGTCGGCCGTCAAGACGCCTCCCGCCGGTTGAAGCCCCGGGCGGCGCCCGCATATCGTCGGGATACGCACCCACGCGATGCCACGCGGACTCCCCATGACGTTACCGCTGCAACTGGCCGAATCCCGGCTCCTGCTGCCCTCCGGCCTCGACGCCGGCGGCCTCGAACGCACCTTCGGTACCCTGCTCGGGCCGGGCATCGACTTCGGCGACCTGTACTTCCAGCACGCCCGGCGCGAGAGCTGGACGGTCGAGGACGGCATCGTCAAGGACGGCGCCCACTCGATCGAGCAGGGCGTCGGCGTACGCGCCATCAGCGGCGAAAAGACCGGTTTCGCCTATTCGGACGAGATCAACGCGCCCGCGCTCATCGAAGCGTCCAAGTCGGCCCGCGCGATCGCCCGTGACGGCTCGACCGTCACGACCCGTTCGCTGGTGCGCGGCAACGCGCTCGACCTGTATCCCAGCGACGACCCGATCGATTCGCTGCCCAACGAAGCCAAGGTCGAGGCGTTGCGCACGCTGGACCGCCTGCTGCGCGCGGCCGATCCGCGGGTCAAGCAGGTCATGGTCAGCCTGGCGGGCGGGGTCGATACCGTGCTCGTGGCGCGCAGCGACGGCGTGCTTGCCGCCGACGTGCGGCCGCTTGTGCGGCTCAACGTGCAGGTGATCGTCGAGCAGAACGGCCGCCGCGAGAGCGGCTACACCGGCGGCGGCGGGCGCTACAGCTACACCGAGCTGCTCGCCGACGGCAAACCCGAGGCCTGGGCGCGCGAGGCGTTGCGGCAGGCACTGGTCAACCTCGAGGCGGTCGACGCGCCGGCCGGCGTGATGCCGGTGGTGCTCGGCAGCGGCTGGCCCGGCGTGTTGCTGCACGAGGCGGTCGGGCACGGGCTGGAGGGCGACTTCAACCGCAAGGGCACGTCCACCTACGCCGGCCGCATGGGCCAGCGCGTGGCATCGCCGGGCGTGACCATCGTGGACGACGGCACGCTGCCGGGGCGCCGCGGCTCGCTCAACATCGACGACGAAGGCGAGCCGACCCAGTGCACGCCGCTGATCGAGGACGGCGTGCTCACGGGTTACATGCAGGACTCGCTCAACGCCCGCCTGATGGGCATGAAGCCGACCGGCAACGGTCGCCGCGAGTCGTTCGCGCACCTCGTGATGCCGCGCATGACCAACACCTACATGCTCGCCGGCCAGCACGATCCGGAGGAGATGATCCGCTCGGTCAAGAAGGGCCTGTACGCGGTCAACTTCGGTGGCGGCCAGGTCGACATCACGAGCGGCAAGTACGTGTTCTCGGCGACCGAGGCCTACCTGATCGAGGATGGCAAGGTGACCGCGCCGGTCAAGGGCGCGACCCTGATCGGCAACGGCCCGGAAACCATGCAGAAGGTGCGCATGATCGGCCACGACCTCGCGCTGGACGAGGGCGTCGGCGTCTGCGGCAAGGACGGCCAGAGCGTGCCGGTCGGCGTGGGCCAGCCCTCGCTGCTGATCGACGGCCTGACGGTGGGCGGCACCCAGGCGTGACGCCCTTGGCGTGCGCCCGCCAGGCCTGCCCGTCGACCGGACTAGTCGTCGGTATCCGGCACGTCCTCGTCGGGCATGTCATCCGACGTCGTGCCGGCGGTGGCGCCGGCCAGGATCAGCTCGCGCAGGTGGCGGAACAGTTCGCGGAACGCACGCGGCGGCTTGTTGCGCTTGCGCTCTTCCAGCGTGTTGCGCGCCAGCTGGCGCAGGGCCTGCCGGTCCGCATCGGGGTACTGGCCGATCAGTTCGGCCAGCGCGGCGTCGCCCTCGGCCAGCAGGCGGTCGCGCCAGGCTTCGACCCGGTGCATGGCCGCCACCTCGCGCCGGGCGGCGTCGCCTTTTTCATCCAGCGCGTCGCGGATCGCGTCCAGCACCTCGTCATCCTCGCGGCGCATCTGCTTGGCCAGGAACGCCAGCTGCCGCTTGTGCGCGATGTGCGAGGTGATGCGGCGGGACTCGCGGATGTGCGGCAGCAACGACTCCGGCACCGGCAGCTTCGCCAGCTGCGCATCGGTCAACGCAACCAGCTGCTGGCCCAGGTTCAGTATTTCCAGCGCATCGCGCCGCTGCTGGCTGCGGCTGTCGCCCAGGAACTCACCGGTTTCTTCGTCTCTGCCGCGCATCGTCGTGTCCGTTTATGGGCATCGCGCGCAACCGCGGCGCATGCCGTGCAAGAACTGAAAGGATAAGTCATTGAACGACATCGCCCCCGCCACCGCGCCCTTCCACGCCGACAGCGAGGCGCGCCTGGACGCGCTCGCAGTCCTCTCCCAGCGTCTGCTGGAGGCCGCCCGCGCCGCCGGCGCCGACCAGGCCGAGGTGTCCTGCTCGGAGGATGCCGGCCTCAACGTCAACGTCCGCATGGGCGAGGTCGAGACGGTCGAGTCCACCCGTGACCGCGGCATCGCCGTCACCGTGTACTTCGGCGGGCGCAAGGGCAGCGCCTCCACGGCCGACCTGCGCGAGGAAAGCCTGGCCGCAACAGTCGACCAGGCCTGCGCGATCGCCCGCCATACCGAACACGACCCTGCGGCCGGGCTGGCCGACGCGGGGTTGATGGCCACCGACCTGCGCGAGTTCGACAGCTGGCACCCATGGGCGGTCGAGGCCGACCAGGCGATCGACCTCGCGCTGGCCTGCGAGCAGGCCGGCCGCGATTTCGACCCGCGGCTGGAGAACTCCGACGGCGCCTCGATCGGCAGTGGCAGCAGCCTGTCGGTGTACGCCAACTCGCATGGCTTCGTCGGCCGCGAGCGCAGCACCCAACATAGCCTCGGGTGCGCGCTGATCGCCGGTCGCGGCGCCGACATGCAGCGCGACGGCTGGTACACCATCGCGCTGTCGGCCGACGAGCTGGAATCAGCCGCGACCGTGGGCCGAAAGGCGGCCGAACGCGCGGTGTCGCGCTTGTCGCCGCGCCAGGTGCCGACCGGCGAGTACCCGGTGCTGTTCTCGGCCGAGGTCGCACGATCGCTGATCGGACACCTGCTGGGCGCGGTGTCCGGCGGCGCGCTGTACCGCCGCGCGAGCTTCCTGGTCGACTCGGTGGGGCAGGCGCTGTTCCCCGAGTGGTTCGCGATCGATGAGCGGCCCTTCCTGCCGCGCGGTTTCCGCTCGGCCTCGTTCGATGCCGAGGGCGTGGCCACGCGCGATTCCTCGCTGGTCGCGAGGGGCGTGCCGCAGCGCTACATCCTGGGCAGCTACTCCGCGCGCCGCCTCGGCCTGCAGACCACCGCCAATGCCGGCGGCGTGCACAACCTGCAGGTGGCGGCCAACGCCGGCGACCTGGACGCGATGCTGGCCGGCATGGGGCGCGGCCTGCTGGTGACCGAGCTGATGGGACAGGGCGTCAACACCATCACCGGCGACTATTCGCGCGGCGCGGCCGGGTTCTGGATCGAGGATGGCAAGCCGCAGTACGCGGTCGACGGCATCACCATCGCCGGCAACCTGCGTGCCATGTACCAGGCGATCGAGGCGGTCGGCAGCGACGTCGATCCGCGCTCGCACGTGCGCACCGGCTCGATCCTGGTCGGACGGATGACGGTCGCCGGCGAAGGCTGACCGTGACCGACGGCGGTTGACCGCTCACCCCTGCGGCGCGACAGTCGGGGTCCGGTCCTCCAGGGAGACAAGGCACGTGAACACCAGCGAGAACGACCCGTACGAAAGCGACCCGCGCGGCACGCCGCCGCCGTTCGACCCGCCTCCTGCCGATGAGTCCGTGGCGGCCAGCGGCATCTCGGCCGAGGAGCGCCAGTGGGCGATGTTCGCCCACCTGTCCGCGCTGGTCGGCGGCCTGCTGACCTCCGCCGCCGGCGGCTGGGGCACCTTTATTGGCCCGCTGGTCATCTGGCTGGTCAAGAAGGACACCATGCCGTTCGTCAACGACCAGGGTAAGGAAGCGCTCAACTTCAACATCACCGTCGCGATCATCTGCCTCGCGCTGGTGCTGCTGTCGATCGTCACGCTCGGCATCGGCCTGATCATCGCGATCCCGGCCTGGGTGATCGTCGGCATCGCGTGGCTGGTATTGACCATCCTCGCGGCGGTCAAGGCCAACGAAGGCGTTGCCTATCGCTATCCGCTGACGCTGCGGCTGATCAAGTAGACCTCGCAACCGTGGGTCGGCCGTCGAGGCGGCCGGCCCACGCACGCATCACCGATCCCGTTCCACCGCCAGCCGGCCGAGCGCACGCAGCCCGTCGGCACGGTCGCCGAAGGGCGCGAGCGCGGCGTCCATCGCCCGGGACAGCTCATCCAGACGCTGGCGCGAAGCCGTCATCCCCAGCAGGGCGGGGAAGGTCGCCTTGTCCTGTGCCGCGTCCTTGCCGGCGGTCTTGCCGAGCGTGGCGCTGTCGCCCTCGACATCGAGGATGTCGTCGCGGACCTGGAAGGCCAGCCCCAGCGCGTCGGCGTAGCGGTCCAGCGCGTCGAGCGCATCGTCATCGGCATCGCCGCACAGCGCGCCCATGCGGACCGCTGCACGGATCAGCGCCCCGGTCTTGAGAGCGTGCAGTTGTTCCAGGTCGCCAACCGTCATCGCGTGGCCGTTGCCGGTGGCGTGCAGGTCGAGTGCCTGCCCCCCGCACATGCCGGCCGCGCCCGCCGCGCTGGCGAGCGCGCGCAGCAGCTCCACCCGGATGGGGGGCGAGCCGGGTGCATCGGCGAGCACGGCGAAGGCCAGCGACTGCAGCGCATCGCCAGCCAGGATCGCGGTGGCCTCGTCGAAGGCGACGTGCACGGTCGGCTGGCCCCGCCGCAGGTCGTCGTCGTCCATCGCCGGCAGGTCGTCGTGCACCAGCGAATAGGCATGGATCAGCTCGATCGCGACCGCTGGTGCGTCCAGCAGCGCAGGGTCGGCGTTGAACAGCGCACCGCTGGCGTGGACCAGCAGGGGGCGCATGCGCTTGCCGCCCAACAGCACGGCGTGCCGCATCGCCGCGTGCAGGCGTTGCGGGGCACGATTGTCGGCGGGGAGGGCGCGGTCGAGGGCGGCGTCGGTGCGTACGCGCCACGCGGCCAGTTGCGGCTCAGGCATCGGGCGACGCGGGCGGGTCGAACGGTTGCCCGCTGGCCGGATCCTGCGGATCGCTCAGCAGGCGCACGCGCAGTTCGGCCTGCTCAAGCGCGGTCTGGCAGCGGCGGTACAGCCCGACCCCGCGTTCGTAGGCGGCGAGCGACTCTTCCAGGCTCATCTCGCCGTGCTCCATCTTCTCGACCAGTTGCTCGAGCGCGTCGAGCGAGGTCTCGAAATCGGCGACGGGCGAGGCTTCGGGTTCGGCTTTGCGTGGCATGCGGCAAGTGTGGAGGGCGACCGGGGGCGGGTCAACGCGGCCCAAGGGCAACGCGCACGACCGGATGCGGACGTGGATGGCCGCGTTCTACGCCGGGCGCCACGCCAGCGCGACATTGCGCTCCTGCAACCATGCCTGCATCCGCGCCGACAGCACGCGGTCTCCTGCCGCCAGCAGTTCGCCGTTGGGGGTCGACAGCAGCGGCATCCGGGGCCGTTCCCATGGTGGCACGCCGCGATCCTGCAGGACGTGCTTCAGCAGATGTGAGTGCGCGCGGCCGGGCAAGGTGATGCGTTCGCCGCCGCGGCGGGCGTGGACGATGACGGGTGGATCGAAGGCGGCCCGCTCCGCGCCAGCCGACGGCGCAAGCGGGCACAGCTGCAACGTCCCGCCGCCGAGCAGGGGTAGCGGCGCAAGGCCGTCCCAACGTGCCTGCCAGTCCGGCGGCAGGCCGGGCTGCAGTCGGGCGGCATGCAGCAGGTCGCGCCATGCGTGGACCGCGGCGCCCGCCCATGCGTAGCGGGGCGTGGCATCGCTGGGGGCGGGCAGCAGTTCGGATTCGATCCGCGCGACGCCGCCGGCGGGCAGCGGCGGCAGGCCGAGGCCGGCGATCCAGCGGCGGAGTACGCGCGCGCGCCTTTCGGGTGGGAGGCGCACCAGCGCGGCACGTGACAGCAGTGCCGGTTGCCCCGGCAGCCCGCACGCCTGTAGTGCGTCGGTGTCACCCGCGTCCAGCAGGACGGCTGCCTCGCCACACAGGTCGGCCGAGCGGGCCATCGCCGCCGCGGCGTGGGGCCAGCGTGACGCCAGCAGCGGCATCACCCGGTGGCGCAGGAAGTTGCGGTCGAACGCCTCGTCGGTGTTGGAGGGATCCTCGATCCAGTCCAGCCTGTGCGCAGTCGCGTAGGACAGCAGGGATGCGCGTGGCAGCTGCAGCAGCGGGCGCCAGAGATGGCCGCGCCCGAAGTCGCGCCACGCCGGCATCGCCGCCAGGCCATCGGGGCCCGAGGCCCGCAATGCACGCAGCAGGAAGGTTTCGGCCTGATCGTCGCGGTGATGGGCCAAGGCCAGGACTTCGCCCGCGACCAGCCCTTCGGCAAAGGCGGCCCGCCGCGCCCGCCGCGCCGCGCCCTCGATGCCGAGTCCGTCCTCGCGCGACACCGTCACGCGGGAGACCGTCAGCGGTACGCCGAGCGCCGCGCAGGCGGCCTCGCACCGGCCCACCCATGCATCGGCGTGCGCGTGCAGGCCGTGGTGGACATGCCACGCTCGCAGCCCGCGGACACGCACCTCCGGCTCCGATGCGAGCCGATGCAGCAGGACCGTCGAATCGAGCCCACCGCTCAATGCGACGCAGACCTGCGCGTCGGGAAGAGCGGGAAGGGGCAGGGCGGTGCCCATCGCGGCGCGCCCGGGGTGTCTGGCCCGCCTACGGGCGCCAGTTGCGGCGGCGGCCGGCCGGCGCGTCGTCGGGATCGCGGTTGGACGCCTCGTCGCGGTGGCTCGCCACCGGCGGCGCCAGCATGCAGCTGGCGGCCACCAGCAGGCAGGCCGCGGACAACCCGGCAAAGCCCATCGCGACCAGCACGTTGACCGACAGCGCGAACCAGATGCCGACCCCGAACAGCAGGCCGACGATCGCCCAGTACTTCGCAGCGCGGCGGCCGAACATCATGCCGCCTCGTACGCGCCGTAGCCGCGCAGGCGCTCATAACGGCGCTGCAGCAGGTCGGCGGTGGAAAGGGCCTCGAGCGTGTCGAGCTCGTTCATCAGCACGGTCTTCAGCCGGGTCGCGATCTGCCGCGGATTGCGGTGGGCGCCGCCGGTCGGCTCGCGCACGACCTTGTCGACCAGCCCCAGGCCGTGCAGGCGCGTGGCGGTCAGGCCGAGCTGTTCGGCCGCGTCCTTGGCCTTGCCGGCGTCCTTCCAGAGGATGGAGGCGCAGCCTTCGGGTGAGATCACCGAGTACGTGCTGTACTGCAGCATCACCGTGCAGTCGCCGACGCCGATCGCCAGCGCGCCGCCGGAGCCGCCTTCGCCGATGACGGTGCAGATGATCGGCACCTTCAGCTCGGCCATCTCCAGCAGGTTGCGCGCGATCGCCTCCGACTGGCCGCGCTCCTCTGCGCCGATGCCGGGGTAGGCGCCGGGGGTATCGATGAAGGTCAGGATCGGGAGGCCGAAGCGCTCGGCCAGCTTCATCAGGCGCAGCGCCTTGCGGTAGCCCTCCGGGCGCGGCATGCCGAAGTTGCGGCGGATCTTGCTCTTGGTGTCGCGGCCCTTCTCGTGGCCGATGATCACCACGCTGCGGCCGTCGATACGGCCCAGCCCGCCGACGATGGCGGCATCGTCACTGTAGGCGCGGTCGCCGGCCAGTTCCTGGAACTCGTCGCACATCACCCGGATGTAGTCGTTGGTGTGCGGCCGGGCCGGGTGGCGCGCCAGCTGCGACACCTGCCAGGGCGAGAGGTCGCGGAAGATCTGCGCGGTCCGCTTGCGCAGCTTGTCCCGCAGCGCGTGGACTTCGGCATCGGCGTCCACCGCCGAGCCGTGGCTGGCGTGGCGCAACTCCTGGATCTTGGCTTCCAGGTCGGCGATGGGCTGTTCGAAGTCGAGGTAGTTCGGGTTCATGCGGTGCTTGTCTCGGGCAGGCGGGCTGCCGGTCAATCGGGACAGTCTAGCCGACCGCCCCGGGCCGTACCGAGCCGTCCGGCCGGCCCGCGGTGCCGTCCGCAACACGCCGCCGCGACCGCCACCGGTGCATGCTCGTGGCTTCGCACCCGGAGGATCGACCTTGCCCCGCCTGTTCCAGCCCCTGACCCAGCGCGACATCACCTTCCGCAACCGCATCGCCGTCTCGCCGATGTGCCAGTACTCGGCCCGTGACGGACTGCCCGACGACTGGCACCTGGTCCATCTGGGCAGCCGCGCGGTCGGGGGCGCCGCGACGGTCATCGCCGAGGCCACGGCGGTGTCGCCGGAAGGCCGTATCTCGCCGGCCGACACGGGACTGTGGAACGAGTCGCAAACCAGCGCGTGGACACGCATCAACCGCTTCATCGCCGAGCAGGGCGCGGTACCGGCGGTGCAACTGGCGCATGCCGGACGCAAGGCCAGCACTGATGCGCCATGGCGCGGCGGCGGCATGGTCGGGCCCGAACTTGGCGGCTGGACGCCGGTGGCGCCCTCGGCGGTCGCCTTCGATGAACGCTCCGCGGTGCCCGAGGCGCTGGACGCGGCCGGGATCGAACAGGTCATCGAGGACTTCGCGGCCGCCACCCGCCGCGCGCTCGACGCCGGCTTCCAGATGCTCGAGATCCACGCCGCCCACGGCTACCTGTTGCACGAGTTCCTGTCGCCGTTGTCCAACCTGCGCACCGACCGCTACGGCGGTGGCTTCGACCAGCGCATCCGGCTGCTGCTGGAGGTCGTCGATGCGGTCCGGTCGGACTGGCCCGAGCGGCTGCCCCTGTGGCTGCGCATCTCCGCCACCGACTGGGTCGAGGGCGGCTGGGACATCGAGCAGAGCATCGCCTTGGCCGATCGCGTGCGCGAGCGCGGCGTCGACCTCATCGACGTGTCCAGTGGTGGCAGCGTGCCGAACGCGAAGATCCCGCTGCAGCCCGGCTATCAGGTGCCGTTCGCTTGCCGGATCCGGCGTGAGGCGGGCATCGCCACCGGCGCGGTGGGCCTGCTGACCGAGCCGGCCCAGGTCGAGCGGATCGTTGCGGACCAGGAGGCCGACATGGTGCTGCTGGCGCGCGAGTTGCTGCGCGACCCGTACTTCCCGCGGCGCGCGGCGCAAGCCCTCGGGGCCGACATCACGCCGCCGCCGCAGTACGGGCGCGCCTGGTAGGCCTCAGCGACGCGCCGGGCCGTCCGGTTGCATCGACGCCGGACAGCCGCCGCCGGTGGCGATCGGGTGGACCGTCTCGAGCAGGGTGACCAGGGTCTTGCCGGGCTCCTCCCACGGGACCATGTGCGCGGACCGCTCGAACCAGACCCCGGCCTTGCACGGGGCTTCGACCGCATCGATCCAAGCCGCGGTCGGCGCCGACGGGGTGGTGTAGTCGTGCCGTCCCATCAGCATCACCACCGGGATCGGGAACGTATCCACGCCGCTGAAATCCACCGCGAGGAACTCCGGCAGCACGCGCCACAGGGTGAAACCGTTGCCGTCGTCGATCGCGCGGACATCAGCGGCGCTGTAGTCCGGCGACAGCCAGGGGCCGCGGTGGTAATACGGCGACTCCGCGCGGTAGGCGGTCATCCCGCCGTAATGCTGCGGCCACTTGCGCGCGACGATGATGCGCTCGCGCGTGATCGGCTGGTTGCCGGGGTACGGGGCGATCGCCTCCATCTCCGCGACCGCCTCGGCGTTGCCCTCCTCGCGTGCGCGACGCAACCCATAGTCGAAACTCAACTGCTCGTTGAGGCGGGTGTTGATGACCTGGCCGATGCCGACATAGGCGTAGAACAGGTCGGGGCGCCGCAGCGCGGCCCGGGTCGCGACGATGGTGCCCCAGCTGTGCCCGACCAGCACGAGCCTGTCCTTGCCCAGCCGCTCGCGGACGTGGTCGGCGATCTCGATCGCGTCATCGACATAGGTGTCGATCCGGATGGTGTCGGCGAGCGCTTCGGGGTCGTTCTCGCGGTAGGTCTTGCCGGCGCCGCGCTGGTCGTAATGCACGACCGTGAAGTACTCCTCCAGCGGGCGCTGGAACTGCCACGCGGTCGGCATCGCGGGCGAGGCCGGTCCGCCGTGGACGAAAAGCAGCACGGGATTGTCGCGGTCGTGCCCGCGGATGTTGATCCACTGGTCGATGCCGCCGATGCGCGTCTTGTAGGTTTCCTGCACGCCGCCAGGGGTGTCGATGCGGGTGAGGTCCTGCACCACCTGGCGCATCTTTCCGCACAGCTCGCCGCAGTCGGGCGAGTAAGCGGACGTGGCCGGCGGCGGCGCCGCAAGGGCGTTGGACAAGCACAGGCTCAGGGCGGCCATCGCCACGGTCGGAAAACAGGCTTTGCGCATGGGGCCTCCTTGGGCCATCCGCGTCACGGCGCCGCGGTTCGAGCCCACGATAACCAGCGAAGGGGGCACCACGCGGGTGCCGGAAGGCAGTGCAACCTTCCGGGTCGCCGATGCATCGGCATGGCGTCAGGCCGGGCCGGCAGTGGCCCGGTCGGAAGGGTGGTTGACCCCGTCCTCGCAGCTCACCCCGGCGATCTTCAGCGGATTGATCCCATCCAGGCAGCCGACGTTGTAGCCGTACTGCTCCGGGTTGGAGCGGCGCTGGTGGTGGGTGTAGATGCCGCATGTCCCGCAGAAGTAATGGCGCGCGGTGTGCGTGTTGAACTGGTACAGGCGCAAGCGATCCGCGCCGCGGACCACGTGCAGCCCTGCCAAGGGTACGGAGGCCACGACCGCGCCCTTGCGCCGGCAGATCGAGCAATCGCACCGGCGCGGATCGACGATCCCGTCGGGCAGGTCCAGCGCCAGTTCCACCTCGCCGCAGTGGCAGGTGGCCCGGTGTCGCGCCAACACCGCCACGCCGTCGACCTCGCGAATGCCCCGCTCACGATGTTCCATCCGTCACCTCCTGCTGGCGTGGGTCGCCGAATATACGACCAGCCTGTCGCGCTCGGTGGCTCTCGGTGGCGAATGCGCTTCTGCATCGCACGGAGAACGCAACGCTTGCGTGGTGAGGTTCAGGTCGCTGCCGACGCCTGGTCGTGCCGGCCGCGGCGGAAGCGCCGCGCGAACCAGTCGCCGACGTCGTGCAGCACGGTGTAGGCGGCTGGCACCACGATCAGGCTGAGCAGGGTGGAAGTGATCAGCCCGCCGATCACCGCCCAGGCCATCGGGGCGCGGAAGCTGGAGTCGCCCGACAGGCCGAGCGCCAGCGGCATCATGCCCGCGCCCATCGCCAGCGTGGTCATGATCACCGGCCGCGCGCGCTTGCGGCAGGCGTCCACCAGCGCGTCGTGCTGCGACAGGCCGTGTTCGTCCTCGGCCATCACCGCGTAATCGACCAGCAGGATCGAATTCTTGGTCGCCACGCCGATCAGCATCAGCAAGCCGATCAGCGCCGGCAGCGACAGCATGTTCTGGGTGATCAGCAGCGCGCCGAACGCGCCCCCGGCCGACAGCGGCACCGCGGTCAGGATGGTCAGCGGCTGCACCGGATGGTTGAACAGCAACAGCAGCACCATGTAGATGCAGACGATGCCGGCGGCCATCGCCAGCGCGAAGCCGGTGAACAGCTCGACGAACACTTCGGCATCGCCGGTGTTGAGGAACTCCACGCCCGCCGGCAGGTTCTGCACGCTGGGCAGTTGCTGCACCTCCTGCATTACCTCGCCGAGCGGACGGCCGCTGAGCTCGGCGGTCAGGGTGACGTTGCGCTGGCGCTTGTAACGCGAGATCACCGACGGCCCGCTGCCCGACTCGATGGTGGCCACGGCCGACAGCGGCACCGGGCCCTGGTTGCCGCGCACCTGCAACTGGCCGATCAGCGCCGGGTCGCGCAGGTCCTCGCGGGCAAAGCCGACCCGGATCGGCACCTGCCGGTCGGGCAGGTTGAGCTTGGCCATGCGCTGGGTGTAGTCGCCGGCGGTTGCCACGCGCGCGGCCTCGGCGATTGCCGACGTCGCCACGCCCAGGTCGGCCGCGCGTGCCGGTTGCGGCACGATCCGGATCTCCGGTCGCAGCAGCGAGGCCGAGGAGGAAATGCTGCCGAGCCCTTCCAGCTGGCGCAGGTCGCGCTCGACCGCTGCCGCGGCCGCATGCAGCGCCTCGGGGTCGTCACCGGCCAGCACCAGCTGCATCAGGCCACCGGGCTCGGCGCTGACGAAGCTCACGCGCGTGCCGGGCAGGTCGGCCAGGCGCTGGCGGACTTCCTGTTCGAGTTCCTGCTGGGTGCGGTCGCGGTCATCGGCCGGGCCCCAGTCGACCACCAGCGTGGCCGCGCGCGGACTGCCACTGCCGGTCTTGGATGGGTCGCCCAGGTCCAGCGCGGCGCCGACCATGGTGAACACGCTGTGCAGTTCCGGCATCGATGCCAGCTCCGCGCGCGCCTGCTCGGCCACGGCGATGGTTTCCTCCAGTGGCGTGCCTGGCGGCAGTTCCACGCTGAGGTTGCTGCGGCCCTGGTCGGCGATCGGGATGAAGGTGGTCGGAATCAGCGGCACCATCGCCAGCGACAGCACGAACAGGCCGAACGCGATCCACAGCGTGCGGCCGCGGTGGCGCAGCGCGGCATCGACCCAGCCCAGGTAGCGCTTCATGAGCCTTGATTCGCCGGGGTCGTCGGCATGCGGCTTGAGCAGGTAGGCCGCCATCATCGGCGTCAGCAGGCGCGCGACCAGCAGCGAGAACATCACCGCCGTCGCCGCGGTCCAGCCGAACTCGCGGAAGAACTTGCCGGCGATGCCGGGCATGAAGGCCACCGGCACGAACACCGCCGCCAGCGTGGCGGAGGTGGCGATGACCGCGGTGCCGATCTCGTCGGCGGCCTCGCGGGCGGCTTCGCGCGGCGTCTTGCCCATGCCCAGGTGGCGGACGATGTTCTCGATCTCCACGATCGCGTCGTCCACCAGGATGCCGACCACCACCGACAGCGCCAGCAGCGTGATCATGTTGAGCGAGAAGCCCAGCAGGTGGATCACCGCAAACGTCGGGATGATCGAAAGGGGCAGGGCCACCGCGCTGACCCAGGTGGCACGCCAGTCGCGCAGGAACAGCCACACCACCACCAGCGCCAGCAGTGCGCCTTCCCACAGCATCGTCATCGACGAGTCGTAGGAACGCTCGGTCTCGTCGACCATGTTGCTGACCAGCTGGAACTCCACCCCGGGGTTGCGCTCGACCAGTCCGGCCAGGGTCGCCTTGACCTCCTCGGCCACGTCCAGCTCGTCGGCCCCTCGGCTGCGGGAGACCGAGAAGGCCACCACGGGTTCCCCGTCCAGCAGCGCGGCCTGGGTCGGGTCGGCGGCCGCGTCGGTGATCGTCGCAATCGATGACAGCCGCACCGCGCGGCCGTCTGCCAGGCTGATGGTGTAGTTGCGCAGGTCCTGCACGTCCTCGACAGTGCCGACCGTGCGGATGGTCTGCTGCTCGCCGCCGATCTCGGCGCGGCCGCCGGGCCGCTCCACCTGGATCAGCGCCAGTTGCTGCGACACCTCGGCCGCGGTGGCGCCGAAGGCGAGCAGCTTCTGGGGGTCCAGGTCGACCCGGATCTGCCGCTCGATGCCGCCAATGCGTTGCACCTGGGCGACGCCGTCCACGCCATACAGGGCGCGGGCGACCTCCCGGTCGACGAACCACGACAGCTGGTCGGGCGCCATCGCCGGCGCCGACACGGCGTAGGTCAGCAGCGCGCCGCCGATCTCGACCTTGCTGACCAGCGGCTCCTGGATGTCCTGCGGCAGGTCGGTGCGCACGCGCGTCACCGCATCCTTGGTCTCGTCGAGCGCCTCGTCGATGTCCACCTCGAGCTCGAACTCGATCATCGTGGTGCTGACGCCCTCGGTGACCGTCGACACCACCCGCTTGATGTCGGGAATGGTGGCGACCGAGTCCTCGACCCGGCGGGTGACTTCGGTCTCCAGCTGCGACGGCGACGCGCCGGGCTGCAGCACGGTCACCGTGGTCATCGGGAATGCGATGTCGGGGAAGCGCGCCACCGGCAGCTGCATAAAGCCCCAGATGCCGGCCACGCACAGCACGAAGAACACCATCACCGCCGGCAGCGGGCGGCCGATGGCCCAGGACGAAAGGGTGCCGCCGCCGCTCATGGGGTGGTGGCCGTGCCGCCGTCCGCGGTGTCAGCGGCCGCCGGCGCTGGCGCTGGCGCTGGTTTCTCTTCGACCACCCGCACCGGGTCGCCGTCGGCGAGGAAGCCGGCGCCGCGTGTCACCACCTGCGCGCCCGGCTCCAGCCCGCCGCGCACCTCGACGAAGCCGTGGTCGGTCGCACCGCGCTCGATCCGTGCCATGCGCGCGACGCCGTCCTCGACCACGAACACCGACGGGAAGCCATCGCGAAGCACCACCGCGCTGACCGGCACCACCGGCACCGTCGCCAGCCCGGTGCTGATCCGACCTTCCAGGTAGGTGCCCGGCTGCAGGCCGGCCGGCTCGGGCAGGTCGGCAAACACGGTGCCGGTGCGACTGGCCGCGTCGACGCCGGGCGATACCGCACGCACCGTGCCGACCACCGCGTCGCCATCGCGGTCGCGCAGCTCGACCCGGTCACCGGGGTTGACGTCGCCCAGGTCCTCGGCGGGGAGCTCGGCGCGCCATTCCAGCTCGCCATCCTTGATCAGTCGCAGCAGCTCGCTGCCCGCCGCGACCACCTGGCCGGGCTGCACCAGCCGGGCGGAGATGATGCCGTCGGCGGGGGCGCGCAACGTCGCGAAATCGCGCCGCAGTTGTGAGGCGTCGCGCGCCGCGCGCGCGGTGCCGACACGTGCCTCGGCCTGGGTGCGCGCCGCCCGCAGTTCGTCCAACGCCGACGCGCTGATGTATTGCCCGCTGGCCAGTTGCTCGCCGCGCGCCAGGTTGGACCGCGCCAACGACGCCCCGGCCTCCGCCTCGCGCAGCGCCGCCTGCGCCTGCGCCAGGTCGGACTCCAGCGTGCGGGCGTCCAGCGTCAGCAGCACGTCGCCGCGGTCGACCTCCTCGCCTTCGTCGACGTTGACAGAGGTGACCCGCAGTCCGCTCAGTTCGACGCCGAGCTGCATCTCCTCGACCGGCGTGACCGGCCCCGAGGCGGTGACGCCGCTGGCCAGCTCGCGTCGCACCACCGGCGCGGTGGTGACCGCCATGCCGGCGCTGGCGTTGGCGCCCGCGTCCTCCGCGTTGTCATCGCCTCCACAGCCGGCCAGCGCCAGGCAGAGGGAGGCCAGGGGCAGCCACATGCGAAACGACACGGACATCGGGAACTCCGGCGGCAGGGACGCGGCAGTGTACTCAGGGGTTCATTAATTCGCTTTCACCGTGACGAGTGCTCCGCGGTGGCCCTTTGCGAACTCAGCCGGGCAGGCCGTCGCGCTCCACCCGGTTGCGGCCACCGGCCTTGGCCCGGTAAAGCGCCTGGTCGGCGCGGTCGACCAGCGTCGCGAAGTCGGCGTCATCCCGGCGCCTCGTGGCGACGCCGACGCTGGCCGTGACCTGCAGCCCGGCGGCGATGTCGTCCAGGTCGATCGCCTGCACCGCAAGCCGCAAGCGTTCGGCAACCTGCGTGGCCGGCGTCACCGCCGTGCACGGCAGTACAGCGATGAACTCCTCGCCCCCGAAACGCCCCAGCCGGTCGTCCTTGCGCAGCGCGCCCTGGCAGGCAGCCGCAACGCGGCGCAGCACCTCGTCGCCAGCGAGATGGCCGTGCACGTCGTTGATCTGCTTGAAGTGGTCGATGTCCAGCATCAGCACGCTCAAGGCAATGTCGCCGGTGCTCGCGGTGGCAAACATCGCGCTGCCGGCCTGGTCGATCGCGCGGCGGTTGGCGACGCCGGTCAGCGCATCGGTCGTGGCCAGCGAGCGCAGGCGCCGTGTCCGCGATAGCTGGCGCAGCAGTCGCACCGACAACACCAGCACCAGCACGACACCGAGCGCCAGCGCGAGCCATTGCCAGCGGCGTGCCTGCACCAGTGCATCCAGTTCCTGCCGTTTCAGCGCGGTGTCGGCCAGCAGCCGTTGGGTGTCGAGTTCACGGCGGCGGGCGTCGAACCGGTGGCGCATCGCCATGGCACGCTGCCGCGCGCTGTCGCCCAGCAGCTTGCCTTCCAGCTGGATGAACCGGCGGTACTCGGCCAGCGCGCGGTCCGTTTGGCCGGATGCCTCCAGCGCTTCGGCGCGGGCTGGCAGCAGCATCGCCAGATAGCGGTCGTTGTCCTGTTGCTCCATCAGGCGCTCGGCCGCTTCGTACTCGCGCAGCGCTTCATCCTGGCGTCCCAGCCCCGCCAGGGCCTGGCCGCGACGCATCCGCAGCAGACCCGAGCGACCCGTGTCGGTGGTACCCGCCAGTTCGCGCTCGGCCTGGTCGAGTGTTTCCAGTGCCGTCGCATGCTGGTCGCGGGCAATCAGCACCCCGCCCAATGCCAGGCGCGCGGCGCCGGCCGGGGAACGGGCCTGCCCGCGGGGTGCCAGGTTCAGCGCCTGCTCGTACGTCGCCTGCGCATGTGCCAGCTGGTCGAGATCTTCGTACAGGTACCCCAGCTGGAGCAGCGCGTTGAACCGGGTGCCCCAGTCGTCGCGCTGGGTGGCCTCGTCCAGCGCCAGCCGCACTTGGGTGCGCGCCTCTTCCAGGTCGCCCATGCGTCGGTAGGCGATGCCCAGGTTCAGTGCGTTCTCGCGGGCGAGCGCATCGTGGCCGGTGGTGCGGTACAGCTGTTGCGCGGTCAGGAAGTCGTTGAGCGCGCGGGCATGTTCGCCCGCCAGCGACCGCATGTGCCCGCGGCCTACCAGCCCGTCCGCCACCAGCCGCCAGTCGCGGTTGGCGCGGGCCATCGCGAGGCCGGCCTCCCAGTCCCCCAGGGTCTGGTCGGGTGGTGCGACGCTCGCGCGGGCACCGGCCCGGCAGTAGAGGAAGCGCACCTGGGCGTGGGTGTCTTCGAGCGTGCGGGCATCGGCAATCCCGCGCGTCGCCAGGGCGATCGTGGACCTGGCATCGCTCCGCTCGGCCCCGCAGGCGAGGTAGCGGTAACGCAGGTCGCGCCGCGGGTCGCCTGGCGGCAGCAGGCGCCGCAGCCGGGCGAGGTGGTCGCGCGCCTGATCGGGAGTGGCGGCCGCCAATCCGCCGCGATCGAGGAGAGCGGCCAGTGCGTCGAAGGCATCGGCATCCGGTTGGGCTGCGTGGTCGCGTGATGCAGTCACCGGCCCGTCTGTCGGCGTGATCGGTGCAGCACTCGCCACCGCCGCCATCGACGCGACAGCCAGCAGCGCGGCCAGCAGGCGGCGCCTCGGCATCACGTCGCGGCCTCCGGCGCCGTCGCGCCCGCGATCTCGATCTCGATCCGGTCGCGGCCACCGGCCTTTGCCCGGTACAGCGCCGCATCGGCGCGGCCGAGGAGGTCCTCCAGCGAGCGATCGCCCGGCAACGCGGCGGCCACGCCGAAGCTGGCGGTGATCGACAGCCCCGGCGCAACGTCCGCCAGGTCGATTGCGCGAGTGGCCTCCAGCAGTCGCTGGGCCACCTGCGCTCCGCCGTCGATCCCGGCCCCGGGCAGCACCGCAACGAACTCCTCGCCACCCAGCCGCGCCAGCCGCTCGTCGGCCCGCAGCACGCTGTTCCATGCCGCCACCGCCCGCACCAGTACCTGGTCCCCCGCGGCGTGCCCGAAGCGGTCGTTGACCTGCTTGAAGTGGTCCAGGTCGATCAGCACCACGCACAGCGGCGCGTCGCCCACGGCGAGGTGCCCGGCCACGCGTTGCTGCACCTCGCGACGGTTGATCGCGCCGGTCAACGGGTCGGTTGACGCCATGCGGCGCAACCGCAGCGCGCGGCGTGCCTGCCGCAGCACCAGCCAGCCAAGCACCAGCGCCAGCACCGCACCCAGGGCGATCGACGCTATCCGCCAGGGTTTGCGCTGTCGCTCGGCCGCGGCCAGGCGCTCGGCGCGCGCCTGCTGCTCGCGCAGGCGGGCATGGCGCAGCTCGGTGTAGCGCGCGTCGAACCCTTCGCTCATGGCAAGCACACGTTGATGGGTCGCCTGGCCGGTGGAATCCCGGCGCAGCCGCGCGAACTCGCGCAGGTCGGCCAGCGCGCCGGTGGCATCGCCCAGCGCTTCGCGGCTGTCGGCGCGGAGCAGGTGTACCTCCATCACGCCGCCCAGGTCGCCGGCGTCATGCAGGGCCGGCAGCGCCCGACCCAACGACTGCAGGGCCAGCCGGTGCTGGCCGAGCCGGGATTGGGCGATGCCCGTCTGCAGGTCGATCAGGTCCTGCGGCGGCGGGCCGCCGGTCTGCCGGTAGGCGGAGAGTGCGGCTTGCAGCTCGTCCAGAGCCTCGCGGGGACGAGCACGGCGGTTCTGCAGCTCGGCCAGTTGCAGCCGTATGTAGCCGATGTTGCCGGGGCGGCCTTCGTTGGTGGCGTACACCAGTGCCTGGCGCAGGTCGGCGTCGGCCTGCTCGAACTCCCCGCGCGCCATCCGGATGCGGCCGCGCTCGTTCAATGCCGATGCCAGCACCAGTTCGTCGCTGCGCGCCTGGCCAAACTCCACCACCCGGTTGATGTAATCCAGGGCACGATCGAGTTCGCCCAGCCGGCGGTAGGCCTGGGCGATCGAGAACAGGTTGAAATCGACCTGGAAAGCTACCTGTCCGCGCTCGAACACTTGCTGCGCATCCAACAGGTCCTGCAGGCCCGCTGCTATATCCCCGGCGTCCATGCGCAGATTGCCGCGCCGCACCAGCGCGATCCCCTCGACGTTGAAATCGCGGCCACGTCGGGCCAGTTGCGCCGCCTGTTCGTACTGCACGGCTGCGGCCGCGGCGTCGCCGTTGTTGGACAGGTGGATGCCCATGCAAGCGCGCAGCGCGGCTTCGGACGCCTCGTCACCGGCTGCCAGCGCGGCCTCCGCGCCGGCGCGGGCGTACTCCACCGCGCCCACGGCATCGTGGTTGAAGCCGATCAGGCAGTGCATGTAGCGGTATTGCAGCTGCCGGTGCACGTCCCCCGGCGGGATCGCCTGCTCCAGCCTGGCCAGCGTGGCGAATGTCTGGGCGCGGGAGTCGAGCGGGAACTCGCCCTCGTCGATGTCCCAGAACATCTTGTCGAACGCGGCCTGCGCCGGGGTGATCTCCGGGTGCACGGGGGGCTCGCCCGGAGCGTTCTCGTGGGCGTGGCCGGGTGAAGAGACGACGACGGCGAAAAGCAGTGCGCACAACGCCTGCCCGAGGCGGGGGCGGATCGGCGGGAACAGGCTTGCGGCGGCGGTGCGGGCGTCGATGGCCGGTTTAACGGCCGACCCGCCGGAACCCTTAACCATTCACAACAGCTGCGGGTTCAACTGCCAGGTCGCGTAGTTGAGAAACCCCGCAAACGTCACCCACGCCCAGTAGGGCAGCATCAGCGCACCGGCAAGCGGCCTGATGCGCCAGAACGCGATCACCGTCGCGCCGATCAGGAGCCACAACACCACCAGTTCGGCCAGCGCCGCGCCGCCCATGCGCCAGCTGAAGAACAGCCAGCTCCAGAGCGCGTTGGCGACCAGTTGCACCAGGTAGAGCGTCAATGCCGTGCGTGCGGCGGTAAAGCTGCCGGCGCGGCGCCACACCAGCCATGCCGCGATGCCCATCAGCACATACAGCACCGTCCAGACCGGCCCGAACACGTCGCCGGGAGGCGCCCAGTCCGGGCGCACCAGTTGCTGGTAGAAGGATCCGGCCCGGGTGGATGCGATGCTGCCGATGCCGGCCGCGATGAAGGTCACCAGCATCCAGGTGGCGAAGCCCTTCAGGGCGTGGGACTTGTCGGTACGTGCCATGGGGGCGTTGTCCTCGCGATTAGAAGGACAGGGTGTCGCGACCGCACGTAACGGGGCGTCATGGCCGTGCCGCGGGTCGTCTCTCGAGTCCGCGCCGGAGCGCGCCCAGCGTGGCCGGGTCGGTCACTGCCCGCACCCGGTCGATCGCCAGCGCCTCGGCGAGGTAGCGCGCGTTGGCACCACCGACCCAGACCGGTACCCCTGGCGCCAATGCCGCATCGAGCGCACGCAGCCCTTCCAGCGCAGGGCGCGCCTGGCCGGGATCGACCGAGCTGATCGCCACCGCAGCCGCCCCGAGCCGGTTGGCCACGCGCGCCAGTTCTTCCGGTGGCAAGCCGGTGCCCAGGTACAACACCGGCATACCCGCCTCGTAGCCGTGCAGCGCCGCGCCCAGCAGGCCCAGTTCGTGCGGCTCGCCCGGCAGGGTGGCGAACAGCACCCGCGGCTTGTTCTCGCGCGGGTGCTGGTTGAGGATCGACAGCAGACGCGCGCGCAAGAGGCTGCTGACCAGGCGCTCCTGGGCGATGGCCAGGCGGCCGTCGGCCCAGCGCACGCCCACCTCGCGTAGCAGTGGCGCGACGACCCGCGCCACCAGTACCGAGATTGGCAGGGTGGTGATCGCCACCGACAGGTCGCGATCGAACGTGTCCACCCGGTAGTCGGCGATCGCATCGAGCATGCGTGCGGGCAGCGACTCCAGGTCGCCGTAGCCCGTTTGTCGGCGCTCCTCGAGCAGGGCTTCGAGCGCATGGTCGTCCAGCGCGGCGAGGTCGCGGATCGGGTGGCCGCGGTCGGTCAGCCGGTGCAGGTGGCCCAGCCGTTCGACCATGGCGGCGTCGTAAAGCCGCCGTCCCTGCGCGTCGCGATGCGGGACCACGGCGGCGTGGCGCCGCTCCCACGCGCGAAGGGTCGCTGGCGTGAGTCCACTCAGTTCGGCGGCCGCCTTGACGGGGAACATGGTCGGAACTGTACAACAAACGTACATGCGCAAGTTGTACATCCAGATAACACGTCCGGGGAGAGACTGGCGCCGTTCCCACCAACCCGGTCCGCTCCCATGAACACCCGCAACCGCTCCATCGCTCCCTTCACCGTCCGCCTGCTGGCCACCGCGCTGGCCCTCGGACTCGCCGCGCCGCTCGCCCTGGCGGGGCACCACGAAGGCGACACCGCCAAGCCATCGCAGGCCAAGGCCGACATCGTCGACACGGCCGTTGCCGCCGGCCAGTTCAATACGCTCGCCGCGGCCCTGACCGCCGCCGGCCTGGTCGACACGCTCAAGGGCAAGGGCCCGTTCACCGTGTTCGCCCCGACAGACGAGGCCTTCGCCGCGCTGCCGGCCGGCACCGTCGAGGACCTGCTCAAGCCCGAGAACAAGGACAAGCTGGTCGCGATCCTGACCTACCACGTGGTGCCGGGCCGCTACCCCGCCAGCCGCGTCGGCGGGCTGGACGAGGCCACCACCGTCAACGGCGATACGGTCGACATCGTCGCCGCCAACGGTGCGGTGATGATCGACGGCGCCAACGTGGTGATGGCCGACGTCACCGCCACCAACGGCGTGATCCACGTGATCGACACGGTGCTCATGCCGGGCAGCTGACGCCCGACCCCCGCGCGCGGACCGGCCGACCCTCCGATACCCATCACCGGCTGGCCCTCGCCGCGCAGCCCGCCGCGCTCCTCGGCGGGCTGCGCACCTTTCATTCGCCCCTTACCGCCTTTCAACGCACCCACAACCACACTCGCGGAGACATTCCATGAAAACCCTCAACATCGTGACGCTCGTGCTCGTCATCGTCGGCGGCATCAACTGGGGCCTGGTCGGCATCGCCCAGTTCGACCTGGTGGCCGCGATCTTCGGCGGCCAGGACGCCATGCTGGCGCGCCTGGTCTACGTGCTCGTGGGCCTGTCGGCACTGTGGCAGATCCTGCCGCTGGTCAGCCCGGGCATGGCCGGCGAACCGCGCCCGGCACCGCGCCGGTAATCCCGGCCGGTACCCGGGCAACCCGAGGATCCGATGACCCCGGCCATCGTCTGGTTCCGCAACGACCTGCGCCTGCGCGACCACCCGGCGCTGCAGGCCGCGTTGAAAGCGGGGCTGGCACCGCTACCGGTGTACATCCACGCCCCGCACGAGGAGGGCGACTGGGCACCGGGCGCAGCGTCGAACGCGTGGCGCCATCGCGCGCTGGTCGCGCTCGATGCCGACCTGCGCCGACGCGGGTCCCGCCTGCACGTGTTCGCTGGCGACAGCCTCGCGACCTTGCAGGCGGTGGCTGCCGCGACGGGCGCGGCAGCCGTCTTCTGGCACCGCCGCCACGAGCCGGGGGTCGAGGAACGCGACAGCCTCATCCGTCGCACGTTGCACCGCCAGGGCCTCCGTGCGGAGGCCCACAACGGCCACCTGTTGTACGAACCGTGGCAGCTGGCGACCCGCAATGGCGAACCGTTCCGTGTGTTCACGCCGTTCTGGAAGGCGGCACTGGCGGCGTGGAACCCGCCGCGCGTGCAGCCCGCGCCTACCGCGTTGCCGACGATCGGCACCGTGCCCGGTGAGGTGCCGTTGGATGCGCTCGGCTTGCAGCCACGCCGGGGCTGGGACGCCCGCTTCTGGGACCCGCGTTTCCAGGATTGCTGGACGCCGGGCGAGCAGGGCGCTATCGCAGCGCTCGGGCGTTTCACGCAGGAAGGCGTGCACGGTTACGACGAGGGGCGGGACCTGCCCGCGCGTTCGCTGACCTCGCGGTTGTCGCCGCACCTGCATTTCGGCGAGATCGCCCCGTGGCGGGTCATTGACGCACTGGTCGGCACCACCGCGCCGGAGCAGCGCGCCGCCTACGTGCGTGAACTGGGCTGGCGCGAGTTTGCCCACCACGTGTTGCACCACTTTCCGCATACCACCGACGCCAACTTCAACCGGCGCTTCGACGACTTCGAATGGGCCGAGCCCGCACCCGCGACGCTGGACGCGTGGCAGCAGGGCCGCACGGGCGTACCGATCGTGGATGCCGGCATGCGCGAACTCTGGGCCACCGGCTGGATGCACAACCGCGTGCGCATGGTGGTCGCCAGCTACCTCACCAAGCATCTGCGCATCCACTGGCGGCATGGCGCGCGCTGGTTCTGGGACACCCTGGTCGATGCCGACCTGGCCAACAACTCGCTCGGCTGGCAGTGGGTCGCCGGCACGGGTGTCGACGCCGCGCCGTACTTCCGCGTGTTCAACCCGGTGCTGCAGGCGCGCCGCTTCGACCCTGACGGCACGTATATCGCGCACTGGGTCCCCGAGTTGCGCGGGCTCCCCGCCGCGGCCCGCCACGCTCCGTGGGAGGCCGGCGCCGCCGACGAGGCGGCCAGGTCAGGCTATCCGCGACGCCCGCTGGTGGGCATGGCCGAGGGCCGGCGCGACGCGCTCGCCGCGCTGTCGCGGATGAAGGCCTGACGTGCCGCTTCGGCGCCCGCGGTTACTCCGCCGCCTGGGGTGCCGACAGGCTGTTGCTGTACATCCCCGACCGGTCGAAGCAGCAGGCCCGGCGCTGGCCGCCGGCGAGCTTGTCGCAGGCGACGTCTATGCGCCGCACGCGGGTCTCCTCGCGCTTGCCTGACGTGATCCAGTGGATCCAGTCGCGTCTCGCCACCGGGGTGATGTCATCCCATACCGCCCTGGCATCCGGCGCGGCGGCGAGTGCCTTGCGCAGGTCGGCGGGCACTTCGGGTTCGGGCTCGGTCTCGGCCGGCTGGATCTCCAGCGTGACCTCGTCGCCGGGTTCCGCGCTGGCCTTGTCGCGCAATGCCTTGGGCACCTTGAGCCAGTGGCTGCCATGGCCGTCGGGCTCGAGCGTGGCGGCGAACGCCTGTCCGTTGAGGGTGCCCTCCACGCTGGTCATCGAGCGCGTGGGCAGCTTTCCGCTGGCGGTTTTGGGCAGCACCAGGAACGACCACGTGCCGCCTTTCTCGGGCTTGGCCGGGCGTAGCAACGTGGCCTTGAAACGGATGTTCGAAGGGGGCTTCGTCATGGCGTCCTTGGCTCGTGTCCGTTGTGGTGACAGCCTAGCGCGCCGGTCCCGTCGCGCAAGCGCGATCCAGCCGCCTTCCAGCGTGCGTTCCCGGGCACTGCAGAAGCGCTGGCCGATTTAACGAGTCCTTCACGTGTATGATCCCGGCGCCCTGGCATGTCGCCGCGGCCTTTTGTGAAAAGGAAAACACAGCAGTGAAGAAGAATCTGATCGTGGCCGTCGGCCTGGTCCTGGCCGGTCTTTCGGCCCCGGTGTTTGCGCAGGGCAATGGTTTCATCCGTGGCGAAGTGGGCCGTAGCGACGTGGACTTCAGCGTCGACGGCGGCAGCGCCAGCGACGACGACACCAGCTGGGGCGTTCGCGGCGGCTACTGGTTCAACCCCAACTTCGCGGTCGAGGGTTTCTACACCCACGCCTACAAGACCTCGTTCAACGACGGCTTCGACAACTACACCCTGCGCCTGCATGGCGCCGGCGTGGGCGTGGTCGGCAAGAAGAACTTCGGCGGCGCCCACCAGGGCTTCTTCGTCGGCGGTCGCGTCGGCATCTCGCGTGGCGTTGCCACGTTCGACGTCGACGGCGACGTCGAGGAAGCCGAGGCCAGTTCCGCCAAGCCGTACTTCGGCGTCAATGCCGGTTACGACTTCAGTGAGCGCTTCGGCCTGAGCCTGAACTACGACCGCCTGCAGGCGGACGGCGACGGGCTGGAAGTGGACGTCGACCTGCTGACGCTGGGCGCCGAACTCCGCTTCTGAGCGGGCCGCAACCCGGCAGCACAAGAAGGGCCGCCCCGATGGGTGGCCCTTTTTCTTTGGGCTGCTGGTGGCGCGTTGGGTGCTTCAGAACAGCGCTTCGCCCGGGATCTTCGCGGCCTGCCTGATCCAGTCCTTCATCTGCTTCCCGTCCAACCCCTCGTCCTCGGTGATATGCACGTAGCGCACGTGCTCGTGCTTGGACTTCTCCGGCGGCTCGGGCTTGAGGGAACTGCCGCGGTGGAAGGCGACCTTGATGTATTTCGCGAAGCAGTGGTAGCTGAGGAACCAGCCCTTGCCCTCGATGCCATAGAAGGGTGAGTTCCAGCGCACCGCCTTGCGCACCTTCGGCACCGTGCGCTCGATCAGCGCGTCGAGCTCGCGGCCGATGTCGTGCTTCCAGCCGGGCATCGCGTCGATGTAGGCCTGCACCGGCTCGTCGCCGTCGCCCTTGGGGATCTGCGGGTTGCCGCCGGACAGCAGCTTGGGTTTGTCTTTGGATGGCTTCGTCATCGCGGTGGTCCTCGGTCGACTTGGCGTCATGGTCCGCGGCGGGTGTTAGCGCGGCATGCAGGCGGGCGTCTCTCGGGCTGGCGTCATTGGCAATAGCCCTGGACGTCGGACATCGCCGACGCCGAGCTGCCTCGCTGCCCGATCACGCTGAAGGTGCCGTCGGTCTCCAGCACCACCGCCTCGATGTCTTCAAGCGCCGTACTGCCATGGGCGCGCACGGCGGCGCGCACTTCGCTTTCGGACACGCGCTCGGCGCGCAACGCGTCGTGTCGCAACTGCCCCCTCAGCAACAGCAGCCGCGGCTCCGCCTTCACCCAGCGCTGGAACACCCCGTAGCGGACCGACAACCGGGTGATGGCCCATTGCAGCCCCACGAGCAGTGCGAATGCGACCACGCCCTGGGCCAGGCTGGTGTCCTTGGACAGCAACGCGGAGGCCAGGGTGGAGCCGAACGCCACCGTCACCACCAGGTCGAACGCGTTCCACTTGGACAGCGTGCGCTTGCCCGCCAGGCGCAACAGGGCCACCAGCGCCAGGTAGGCGAGGGTGCCCACCACGACCGTGCGCACCAGCACCGTGCCGCTGTCGAAGAACATCGTGCCGTCCATACGCTCGCCATCTCCGGATACGGGGTGTTGCCGCACCCTAGTCCAGCACGCCGCCCGGGGGCCAGCGACACCTTGGTGCGGAAGGCGCGAGCGGCGGGACGGCTCGAACCTTCAGCGACCTATCGCCCCCACCAGCCAGCGGCCAAGCCAAGCGAGCACAAGCAACCACACGACAACGATCACCCCTGCCGCCCATTTGCTGGTGGGACGGTCCGCCGCGCGCCCGGCTTGCTGGCGCGCGGACGCCAACACGTCGTCCGGCAACAACCGGATGACCAGCGCCAGCCCCAGCGGCACGAGCACGATGTCATCGAGATAGCCGAGGACGGGAATGAAGTCCGGGATGAGGTCAATGGGACTCAGCGCATACGCGGCAACCAGCAGCGCCAACACGCGCGCCACTATCGGCGTTCGCGGGTCCCGCGCGGCGTAATACGCGACCAGCGTGAACTGCTTCAGTTCCCTGGCGCGCGCCTTCAGTGATTGGAGGAATTGCATGCTTACCCCAGCAGCCAGCGCGAACGCGTCACATGCAGGCGGGTGCCGAGACCGGCCTGCCCGGTGACGTGATCGATGTAGTCCCGGTCGGCAGCCATGTTTACCCCGCGCGTAATGTCAAACCGCCAGCCGTAACAGCTTGTGAGGTCCGGAAGGCCAGTGACGATGTCGCAGACCTGGCGGGTGAGGTTGGGGACGTGGTTGGCGAGGTTCCGAACCTCGACCATGAAGTCCGCGATCCCGCGCGGGAGGTTCCGCACCTCGGCGATCAGGTGCCGCAGCTCGAGCGTGAGGTTCCGGACCTCGACCATGAGGTTCCGGACCTCGAGCGTGAGGTTCCGGAGCTTGAGCGTGAGGCTCCGAACCTCGTGAACGAGGTTCCAGACCTCATCGATGAGGTTCGCACCTCGTTTTAGGCGGAGATGGCATCACGATCGGCGCAAAAATCTCGGCCGACGGCCGCGAGGCAGCGTCAGGGATCCATGCCGATGTGCGGCACCAGCACCAGCGCGTCGCAGGCGGCGGCGGTGCAGCCGAAATAGCGCGTGTCGCTGCCGTCGCTCCAGTAGCCCTTGGCGGCCCCGTTGATGTGGAATGCCCATTGCCGGCCGTCGTCGACCAGTCCGCCCTCGATCATGCAGGGCGCAGTGTCGTACTCGTGGTGGTAGGCGCGGGAATCCATCTCCGAGCTGAGGGCGAAGAACGTTTCCACCTGCTCCGGGGTAAGCGCCCAGCCTTCGCAGAGCCTCGGAAACCGTTCCGCGTCGGAGGAGGATGGGTCGGGCATCGTTGGGGATACAGACGCTACATGCAGCCCGTCTTGTTCAGAAGACGGGGGGCGGGAACCGAACTGGCACGCCGTCAGTCCTGTCATAAAGGCCAGCGCCTTCGCCAGCTGTCTTGCGCGAAATCCTGTCGTGCTCATAGATGTCTGCATCCGTCAGCGAGTATTGCGTCTTGAGTATCCGGGCCAGCAGAGCGATGGCCTCGCTCTGCCCGGGTGTTGGCGGGTCCCATTGCCGTGTCGCCTCGGTGTACATCGCGACCACCTCGATACCGACGCTGTCCTCGTTCATGGGGAAGCGGTCGGGGTAGGGCTTCGCCTTTTCGCGATTGTGCATTTCGCGGTATGCCTGCCGACGCGCCAGTAATTCGACGGCGGACTGCTCGGCCGCGTCGCAGCTGCCTTCGTCGAAACACCGCGAGCGGATCGGACCGACGTGGTAGGTCTTCTGGATCAGGCTGGCTGTCTGGTAGATCGTGCCGTCCTTGTCGACCAGAAAGTGCGTGCCGATGCCGCGCGCGAACGCATTGAGCGAACTGCGTGCGGTACTCGACACAGTCCGGTGCAGAACGATCGCGCGAGGACCCTGCAATGCGCCGTGCTCCAGTGCGCGAATCGGCTTGAACACGAAGCCCGCGTTCTGGACATAGCCCTGCTCATCCACATAGACCGGCACGGACACCGTCTTGCGGGTGGTATTCGTGACTTTCGAGGTGAGGGACTGGCCCACATGCACAAACCTAGGCATGGGCCGCCTCCTCGGCGATCTCGACCCGCACCAGTTCCGGCGCATCGCTGACCGCCCGCGCCGTCGTCCCGTCGGCATCGGTCATGCCTTCGATGACGGAGCCGTCTTCGCGGATCAGCCGGTAGCCACGGTTGGCGAGCGGCTTGCCCGTGAGCTCGGACCGGAGGATGAATGCCTCGTCAAAGGTTGTGCCCGCGGCCGCTCCGCCAGCGCCTCCAGTCACCGGCCGACCGGATGTACCGACGCCGGGGGCGCTACTTGTCTGACTGTCCAGAAACGCCCGGAATTGCCGGCCCGCGACCAGCGCGTGCCCGCAGCTCAACTGGTCCCCATGCCGGGCGACGGCCGCCTCGTCGATGCAGAACGTCGGATCACCCGAAGCTATCGGAAACACACCGCCGCACGTGGTGCAGCTGGCCTTGTCGCCCACACGGGCGACGGGGAACCCATCGATATCAGTGAAGGGGGAGCCGCTGACGACCTGTCCGCCCCCGGTCGTGGCATCGCCCACGACTACGATCAATTTCGACATTTGACGTCCCTTGTCTGTCGATACGTTGGCCGCCTGATACGACGGCCTGATTGGTTCAATCGCGTAGAAAAACAACGTTTGCCTGACTTGTTTGACTGGCAATCGCTGCAGAGAATTATCCCCAAGGCCGCCCCAGCGCCAGCTTCACCGCCTTGACCCCCGGCACCGCCTTCAACGTTCCCACCAGCTCCGCATCGACCCGCACCGAGCTACTGCCATTCAAATCCAGCATTCCCGCGGCCCCCGCTTTGATCAGGTCAACGCGGATCGGCGTCTTGCCGGGACGGTGCTTGGCCAGCAGCGCATCCACGCGGTTCCACGTCCCCGGCACGCGCAGGTCCAGCCTTAGCGACAACCGTTTGGCGTGGGTCGCGCAGATCTGTTCGTAGTCCCAGCACCTTGCGGCCTTCAGCGCGAAGCCGCCGCTGAAGGCGTCCTCGCGCAGGCCGCCCTGGATCACCAGCAGGCGGTCGCGGGTCAGCAGGGTGGCGTAGTCGCTGTAGGTTTCGGAGAAGAAGGCAACCTCCAGCCGGCCGCGGCCGTCCTCGATCTGCACGAACATCTGACTGTCGCCCTTCTTGCGCAGGCCGACGACCTGGCCGGCGACCACGGTTTCCAGCTCCGGGCGCCAGCCGCTGCGCGCGGACTCGGGGCGGTTCTCCCAGATCTTCTCGAGGTCGCCCAGGTCGTGGCCGGTCAGGCCGTGCAGTTCGTCGCGATAGGGGTCGAACGGGTGGCCGCTGAGGTAATGGCCCAGCGTCTCGCGCTCGCCGTTGAGCAGGTGGCCGAGCGGATATTCGTCGGTCTCGGGCAGGTCCAGTTTCAATGCCGGCGCGGCGGTGTCGCCGCCGCCGAACAGCGACACCTGGCCGGCGGCGCGTTCGCGGGCGAGCTGGTCGGTCGCCTTGAGCACCTCGGGCAGCTGCAGCATCAGGCTGGCGCGGTTCTTCCCGAGCTTGTCGAGGGCGCCGGCCATGATCAGCGCTTCCACGGTGCGGCGGTTGAGCTTGTTGCCGTCGACGCGCTTGCAGAAGTCGAGCAGGTCGTTGAACGGGCCCGCACGGCGCGCATCGACGATCGACTCGCACGCACCGCGGCCGACGCCCTTCACCGCGCCGATGCCGTAGCGGATCACGCCCGGCGCCACGGCCTCGAACATGTAGGCCGACGCATCAACGTCCGGCGGCAGCACCTCCAGGCCCATCACCCGGCATTCGTCGAGGAAGCCGGTGACCTTGTCCGTGTTGTCCATGTCCGACGACAGCACCGCGGCCATGAACTCGGCCGGGTAGTGCACCTTCAGCCAGGCGGTCTGGTACGCGACCAGCGCATACGCCGCCGAGTGCGACTTGTTGAAGCCGTACTCGGCGAACTTCTCCATCAGGTCGAAGATCGGGCTGGCGATGCGCGCCGGGATGCCGCGCTCCTCGCAGCCGGCCTCGAACTTGGCCCGCTCCTTGGCCATCTCCTCGGCTTTCTTCTTGCCCATCGCGCGGCGCAGCAGGTCGGCACCGCCGAGCGAGTAGCCGGCCATCACCTGGGCGATCTGCATCACCTGTTCCTGGTACACGATGACGCCGTAGGTCGGCGACAGCACCGGTTCCAGCGATTCGTGCGGATAGGTGACGGCCTCGCGGCCGTGCTTGCGGTCGACCCAGTCCTTGTCCATCCCCGAGCCGAGCGGGCCGGGGCGGAACAAGGCGGCCAGCGCGATGATGTCCTCGAAGGTGTCGGGCTGGGCGCGCTTGAGCAGCTCGCGCATGCCGCGCGATTCGAACTGGAACACCGCGACGGTGTCGCCGCGGGCGAACAGCTCGTAGCTGGCGCGGTCGTCCAGCGGCAACGCCGTGATGTCGAGCGGTGCTTCGCCGGCGGCGGCGCGCCGGACGTTGATGGCCTTCACCGCCCAGTCGATGATCGTCAGCGTGCGCAGGCCGAGGAAGTCGAACTTCACCAGGCCGACGGCTTCGACGTCGTCCTTGTCGAACTGGGTGACCGGGCTCTTGCCGCGGCCTTCGCCGTCGTGTTCCGCGAACAGCGGGCAGAAGTCGTGCAGCGGGCTGGGCGCAATGACCACGCCACCGGCGTGCTTGCCGGCGTTGCGGGTGAGGTCCTCGAGCGAGCGGGCGAGGTCGAGCAGGTCGCGGACCTCGTCCTCGCGCTGGTAGCGCTCGATCAGGTCGGTCGAGGCCAGCATCGGGTTCTTGTGCGAGGCCTCCGATTCACCGAGCGCATCGTCGAGACTGATGCCCAGCGTGTTGGGGATCAGCTTGGCGATGCCGTCGACGAAGCCGTACGGATGGCCGAGCACGCGGCCGGCGTCACGCACCACCGCCTTCGCGGCCATGGTGCCGTAGGTGATGATCTGGCTGACCCGGTCGCGGCCGTACTTGCGGGCGACGTAGTCGATGACCTCGTCGCGCCGGTCCATGCAGAAGTCGATGTCGAAGTCGGGCATCGACACGCGTTCGGGGTTGAGGAAGCGCTCGAACAGCAGGTCGTACGGCAGCGGGTCCAGGTCGGTGATGCCCAGCGCCCACGCCACCAGCGAGCCGGCACCGGAACCACGGCCCGGCCCGACCGGGATGCCCTGTTCCTTGCCCCAGTTGATGAAGTCCGCAACGATCAGGAAGTAACCGGGGAACCCCATCTTGATGATGACGTCGAGCTCGGTTTCCAGGCGCTCCTCGTAGTCCTGGCGCGTCCGTCCCTCGGCCAGCGGCGCCTTCTCCAGCCGCTTGGCCAGCCCCTCGCGCGACTGGCTGCGCAGCCAGGACTCGATGGTGTGGTCGTCGGGCACCGGGAAGGCGGGCAGGTAATAGGTGCCCAGCTGCATCTCGACATTGCAGCGGGTGGCCAGTGCGACCGCGTTGTCGATCGCGTCTGGCACGTCGGCGAACAGCCGCGCCATTTCCTCGGACGAGCGCAGGTACTGCTCGGGGCTGTACTCCTTCGGCCGCTTCGGGTCGTCGAGCACGCGGCCGGTGGAGATGCACACGCGCGCCTCGTGCGCCTCGAAGCCGTCGGCATGCAGGAAGCGCGCGTCGTTGCTGGCGACCACCGGCAGGCCGCGCTTGCCCGACAGGTGCAGGGCGAGGTCGTTGAAGACCTGCTCGCCCTCGCGGCCGGTGCGGGTCAGCTCAAGGTGCAGGCGGTCGCCGAACTCGCCCTGCCAGTCGGCGATCCAGGCTTCGGCCAGTTCCGGGCGGTGGCCCATGGCCAGGCGGCCGGCCAGGCTCTGTCGGCCGGCGAGGACGAACAGGCCGGCATTGTCCTCGCGCAGCCATTCCGGGCGCATCGCCACGCCGTCCATGCGGTGGCCTTCCATCCACATGCGGCTGAGCAGGCGCGAGAGCGTGAGGTAGCCCTCGTGGTCGCGGCACAGCAGGGTCAGCCGCGACGGCGTCTCGTTGCCGTCGGCGAGCCCGATGTCGGCGCCCAGGATCGGCTTGATACCGGCACCCTCGGCCTTGCGGTAGAACTTGACCGCGGCGAACAGGTTGTTGAGGTCGGTAAGCGCGACGGCCGGCTGCTCGAGCTCCACGCAGCGCTTGACCAGCTCGCCGACCCGGATGGTGGAGTCGGCAAGGGAGAATTCGCTGTGGAGGTGAAGGTGTACGAAGGGCGATGCGGACATGCTGCCGTGGCGTACCGGCTAGGGCGACGGCCAGATTAGCAGGGCCGCGCGGGCGGGTCAGGGTTGACACCGCCTCCGACGGGCGTGCCGGTGTAGGAGCGGCTTCAGCCGCGATCGTGGAACCGGGGGGCGCGCCGACCGACGATCGCGGCTGAAGCCGCTCCTACAACGGCGGGACGCGGCTCAGCTCACGCGGAACCTGGCGCTGGGGTTGGCGGTNCCGCCCCCCCCCCGTGGGGGGCTCCCCCCGCTCCTACAACGGCGGGACGCGGCTCAGCTCACGCGGAACCTGGCGCTGGGGTTGGCGGTGAGGTAGCTGCTGCGGCCGACGCGGTCGCAATGGGCGATCCATTCCAGTTCGGCGCGGCGGGCGTCCAGCCAGCGCTCGCGGGTGAAGCCGAAGTGGGTGCGGGCTTCGCCGCGCAGGGTGGCTTCGACGTGGCGCAGGCGGCAGTAGTCGAGGTAGTCGCGGACCTCGTCGGCGATACCGGCCCAGGCCGCGTCCACGAGGATCGCGTCGTCCAGCCGACCGACCACCGGCAGCGCGTTGGGGATCAGCGCCATCGGGCCGCGCAGGTAGTCGATCACCAGCGTGCCGACGGAGGCCACGGCCGCGTCAACGCCCCACTCGGGGTCGGCGCGCATGCGGTCGATGGCGGCGGCGCGGCGCATGCGCTGGTGGATGCACGCGGGCGCGAAGCCCTGGGCCGGGTCGTCGATAAGCTCACGGGCGGCGCTGGCGAGCTGGTCGCGGTCCAGCGGGGCGCGTTGCAGGTCGATCCGGGCAATCAGCTCGTTGAAGTGACGCAGCACGCCGGGGTCGAGCGCGTGGTGGCCGATGCGGTGGCGGCGACGGGCGCTGTCGCTGCGGCGGGAAAGCGCCTGCGGCAGGGGGGCGGGTTGGGCGAGGACGGCGTTCATGGCGGGAGTCTCGTGCGTGCCATCCGTGGCGGGGGAGGGGTATTGCCGGGACAGCGTTGCCCTGCGCCGCGGCGGGGGCCGCGACGGGTTTACAGGTGGAACCCTGCCCGGGTCAGACGACGCGGAAGCGCGGTTGCAGGTCGCCCGAGTGCGCGTAGTGGCTGGCGTTGACCCGGGCCTGGTGCTGCAGCAGCGCCAGTTCGGCGATGCGGTCGCGGACCCAGGCCGCACGTTGGCGGTCGCCGCTGCCGTCGGGGTGCTCGTCGTTGCGGTAGGCGCAGAAGTCGCGGTACTCCTCGGCTTCCGCGGCGAACGCGGGCCAGGCCAGTTCGATCAGCAACACGTCGTCGAGCAGGCCGAGCAGCGGCTGGTGGTCCTCGATCAGGTCGTCGTCCCGGTCGATGTAGGCCAGCAGCTTGAGCAGGCGCGCGCGGGTAGCGGGCTGCGGATCCCAGTCGAAGTCGTCGAGCATGTCGCGCAGCTCGTCGATCCGGCGCAGGCGGCGGTCTAGCACGTCGTGGGCCCGGGTCGGCGGCAGCGACAGGAGCCAGTCGGTCAGGTGTTGCAGCCGGTCGGGGTCGACACGCGGGGCGTCGGGATGGATCTCGTGCAGAAGGGCGTCGAAGCGGGCGATCGCATCGCTGTGCAACGACAGGTGGGGATGGGCCCGGGTGGGTTCCGGTGCCTCGTCGTGCCTGAAGTACGGCAGCGGGTCGGCAGTCGGTGTCGGGACTGACGTGCGCATGGCACACCTCGCTGTACCGGCCTCGGAGGACGGGCGGCGCGCCGGCCGGTGGGGGCGCGCGTCCGGGTGTTCTCATGTGTTCGATGCACCCTGATCGTGCTCCGTTGCACCAGTGTTGTCGCTGTTTCGTAAGTGGGGGTGACGAACGGTATGCAACGCTGCAGGCCGCGCCGGCATTGGCTTTCGGCGTGGCCCGCGTACACCTCCGCAAACGCGCACTGAACACCGGACGGCCTCACGTCAGTGAATGCGGAACAGTGCCGACGGGGCAGGCAGATAGGCGCTGTCACGAACCCGGGCGCGGTGCGCGGTCAGCGCCGCTTCCGCCTGCCGCGCCTCGCGCCAGTCGCTACGGTCGAATGCGAACGCATGCGCGTCGCAACCACGCAGGGCGGCCTCGATGCGACGCAGCCGTCGGTAGTCGGCGTAGGCGGCCACCTCGTCGGACAACCGCGGCCAGGCGCTGTCGACCACGATGGCGTCGTCCAGGCGCCCGACCCGCGGAATCGCGTCGGGGATCAGGTCGTCGTTTCCGCGCACGTAGTCGATCACCGCGGCGCCGACCAGCATGGCGTCGTTGGCGGCCTGCCAGTTCCGGTCGGCGATCATCGTGTCGACCACGGCCGCGCGCCGCATCCGCACGCCGATTGCCGCGGCGGCCAGGGCGGTGCTGCATCCGCACAATTCACGCGCGGCGGTGGCCAACTGGTCACAATCGATCGGGCCCTGTTCACGCCCGAGCCGCTCCAGCAGGACGTTGAAGCGGTCAAGCGCGTAGGGACCCGGGTTGAAGCCTCCGATGCTGTGGCGTCGGGCCAGGCCGGGTTGCCGTGGTGCGCGGGCAGTGGTGGACAGGACGGCTGGCAGGACGCTGGTGTGGGCAAGCATGGCGTTCATGGGGCTCTCCGGACATGGGCACCGGTGTGGTGCGGGGCCAGCGTCGCCCCGGGGCGGCGTTGCAGTCATGAGGTCGATGCGAGCCTTTGAACACCTTTGTCGCAGGGATGGCGATGCAAACATGAGGTTTCTGCGATGGAACCGAGCGGGCTCCGGGGGGAGCGCCAGGCCGGCGGCGAGCGCTACCGTTTCGACGGGGTGCTGGTCGACGCGGTCGCGCACACCCTGAGTCGCGACGGGGCGTCGCTTCCGGTCGAGCCCAAGGCATTCGCGGTGCTGCTGGCGTTGCTCCGCCACCGAGGCGAGCTGGTCCCCCGTGACGAACTGCTCGACCACGTCTGGGGCCACCGTCACGTCACTCCCGGGGTGCTGACCCGGGCCATCGCACAACTGCGGGCCGCGCTCGGCGATGACGCGCACGAGCCGCGTTACATCCAGACGGTCCACGCGCTGGGCTACCGGTTTGTGGGTGCGCTGGAGGCGGATGCGACGGATGAACAGGCGGAGACGGGCAGCGGCGCGTCGCCGCGGTTGGACGAGCCGGCCAGCACGCCGCCGCCCCTCCCGGGTTCACCGGTCGACCCGCCGATCGAAGCACCGCCCGTCCATGCAGCGCTCGCCAATGCGCCGCTCGTGGCCGGTCCTCCCGTCGTCGCGCCCGCCGTGCGGCGCTGGCGCGTGCGCCACACCTGGATGGCGGCCGCCGCGGTGCTGGCGATCGCGTTGGCGACGAGCCTGTGGTGGAACCGGAACGCGGGGCCGGCACTGCCCGGCGTCGCATCGGTGGCGGTGCTGCCCTTCGCCAGCCTCAGCGGTAACGACGAGGACCGCTATTTCGCCCAGGGCCTCGCGGTCGAGATGCATGACGCGCTGGCCGGCGTTCCCGGCGTCAAGGTCGCCGCCATCGACAGCGCCGATGCCGCCCGCCGGCGCCACCCGAGCCTGCAGGCGCTGGGGCGGGCAATCGGCGTGGCCACGGTGCTCGATGCCAGTGTGCGGCGCGACGGCGAGCGCGTGCGTATCAATGCCCGCCTGGTCGATACCCGCAGCGGTTTCACGCTGTGGAGCGACAGCTTCGATCGTGAACCCGACGACGTCTTTGCGGTGCAGGGCGAGATTGCCGGCGAGGTGACGCGGGCGTTGCTCGGCGTGCTGCCGCCCAACGGCGAGGGCCTGCGCGAGCGGCTTGCGCCAACACGGGAGCTGGGCGCGTATGAGGCCTACCTGCACGGCCAGCAGCGCCTGCGCGAGGCCCAGGACGACGCGGCGCTGCAGGACGCGCTGGGGTATTTCCGGCGCGCGCTGATGATCGACCGCGGGTTCTCGCGGGCCCGGGCCGGCGTGTGCCGGGTCGAGATCAAGCGGTTCGAGGCGACCCGCGACACGCCCGCATTCGAGCGCGCCCGCAGCGCCTGCGAGGCGGCGGCGAAGATGGCGCCGGGCCTGCGCGAGGTGAGCCTCGCGCTCGGCGAGATGCACCGCGTGCGCGGCGACAACGCCCTGGCGATCGAGCACTACACCCGCGCGCTCGACGACCTGTCGCTTCGGCCGGCCGCCTGGGTGGGGCTGGCAGCCACCCACTCGGCGCAAGGCGAGGACGCCATGGCGCGCGCGTACTACGCCCGCGCGCTGGAGATGCGGCCCGGCGATGCCGGCATCCACCGCGAGCTGGGCGTCCACCAGTATTCGACCGGTGACATCGACGGCGCGATCGCCTCGTTCACCAACGCCACTGGCCTGCTGCCCGATGACGCCACCCTGTGGGCATCACTGGGTGGCCTGTACCTGGCCCGCGGCGATGCCGATCGCGCGGCCGAAGGATTCAACCGCTCACTCGCCATCGCCCCCAGCTACGGTGCGCTGAGCAACCTGGGCACGCTGCGCTACGGCCAAGGCCTCTACGACGAAGCGGCCACGCTGTACCAGCGGGCAGCGCGACTGGACCCGAGCGACTTCCGGATCTGGGGGAACATCGGCGATGCACTGGTTGCCGGCGACGCCCCTGACCGCGCCGCGGCGGCAGCCAAGGCCTACGCGCGCGCCGCGGGGATGGCGGCGGAGTACCTGGCGGTCAAGCCCGGCGACGCCCAGGCCGCCGCGCTGCTGGGCTGGTATCGGGCCAACCTGGGTCAGCGCGACCCGGCGCTGGCCGATGTCGCCCATGCCGAGGCGCTGGGCACCGAACAGGCCGAGGTGGCGTTGATCAACGCACAGACGCTGGCATTGTTGGGCGACGCGGACGGCGCGCGCGGGCGGATGCAACTGGCGCGGGAGGCGGGCATTCCCGACGAACGCATCGAGTCGGCGCCGGTACTGCGGGCGCTGGGCACCGGAAAGGACGTTTCTCTGGACGACGGGCGCGGGGGCGCGTTGTAAACCGAAGGCCTGCCCGTCGCAGGCCAACGCAGGAGAGCGATATGCGTGTGCTGCCCGTGTTTGCCGTCGCCGCCTTGGTCGTGTTGCCGGGTTGCGAACTGATCCAGGAAACGCTGTCGGATACCGATGGCGTCAGTTGCGCCCATTCCGAGGGTGCCCGCGCGGTCTATATCGACATCGTGTCCTACGAGGCGGGACCCAAGGGCGACTGCACGGTCGATCCCGGCACACGGATCACGTGGCGCGGGCCGCCCGGCGAGATGCGTTCGTTCGAGATCGCGTTCACCGGCGGCGTGAGCCCGGGCGGGCGGGGCACGCCGCGGGACTATCCGTCGCACGACAGTGGGGGACGGCAGCGGGCCTCACTGGTCGCCAACGGCACGCCCGGCACCACGTATCCCTACGAGATCCGGGTCGACGGCCAGGCCATCGACCCGGCGATCATCATCCGCTGAGCAGGGCGGGTTCGCCGAACGCCTCGACCGCGACCGGAGCTCCGGCCGCTTCGCCCAGCGCCGCGCGTACCGGCGCGAAGCTGCGCCGGTGGTGCGGGCAGGGGCCGTGCGTGGCCAGCGCAGCCAGGTGGGCCGGGGTCGAGTAGCCCTTGTGCTCGGCGAACCCGTACTGCGGGAACTGCTGGTGCAGGGCAACCATGGCCCGGTCCCGCGTCACCTTGGCGAGGATGGACGCGGCCATGATCGCGCGGTCGCGGGCGTCGCCGCCGATCCACGCCTCGGCCGGGCACGGCAGGCCCCGGGGCAGGGCGTTGCCGTCGATGCGTGCCAGCTCGGCCGCGTGGCGCACGCCCTCCACCGCGAGGCGCATGCCGAGCATGGTGGCCTGGTAGATGTTGATCCGGTCGATCTCCTCGACCTCCACCCGCACCACGTGCCAGGCGACCGCCTTGTCGATGATGCGGGCGTACAGCGCCTCTCGGCGGTTGGCGCACAGCTGCTTGGAGTCGGCCAGCCCATTGACCGGCGTGCGGCCCGGGCCCAGCACGACCGCGGCAACCACCACCGGCCCGGCCAGTGGGCCGCGGCCGGCCTCGTCGACGCCGGCGATGCGCCGGGCGCCATGGGCGACCGCCAGCTCCAGGCCGAGCTGGTCAGCCGTGCCCATGCGCCGCTTCATCCGTTTCAGGCTGCGTCGCCGGTGCATCGGGCCCGGTTTCGAGCAGCTGGATGACCGCGTTCGCCGCCTGCACCGAGGCGTTCTGGCGCAGGGCCTGGTGCAGTGCGAGGAAGCGCGGCACCAGCCGGGCGACGGCGACCGGGTCGCGGAGCCAGCGCAGCACGGCCTCGGCGAGCCGGTCGGGCGTGCAGTCGTGCTGCATCAGTTCGGGCACCAGGGGCTCACCGGCGAGCACGTTGGGCAGCGCGTAGTGGTCGACCTTCAACATCCCCAGGCCCTTGACCATCCGGTAGGTCAGGCCGGCTACGCGGTACCCCACCACCATCGGCCGCTTGGCCAGCATGGCCTCCAGCGTGGCGGTACCCGAGGCGAGCAGGATCACGTCGCTGGCGATCATCAGCGTGCGCGCGTTTCCGTCGATTACGCGCAACGCCGGTTGCAGCGTGGCGGCGTCGGGGTGGTTGGCCAGCACGCGCTCGAAGGCGGCGCGCGCGTGGCGGTTGGCCATCGGCGCCACCACCTGCAACGCCGGCTCGGCCGCCAGCACGCGC
>NZ_JBJXHK010000020.1:19916-41753 GCF_046638635.1 Lysobacter zhanggongensis | reverse complement strand
GCCGCGGCCCGCCGCGCGCCGCTGTACCTGCTGGTCGACGGCGCGCCGAAGCTGGTGACGGTGCGCGTCGGAGCGAGCGACGGCTCCTTCACCGAGGTGTCCGGTGCGGTCGCCGAGGGCGATCCCGCCATCGTCGGCACCGAGCGCCCGGGCGCCCGATGAGCGCGCCGGACATGGCCGACGCGGTCATCGAGACCCACGGTCTGGCCAAGGTCTACGCGCCCGGCACCGAGGCCGAGGTTGTCGCCCTGCACGGGGTCGACCTGCGGATCCGGCGCGGCGAGTTCGTCGCGATCATGGGGCCGTCGGGCTCGGGCAAGTCGACCCTCATGAACCTGATCGGCTGCCTGGATACCCCCACGGCGGGCCGCTACCTGTGCGACGGCATCGACGTCGCCACCCTCGACGCCGAGGCGCGCGCCGCGCTACGCCGCGACAAGATCGGCTTCGTGTTCCAGGGCTTCAACCTGCTGCCGCGCATGACGGCGCTGGAGAACGTGCTGATGCCGATGGGCTACGCCAACGTGCCACGGGAGGAGCGGCAGCAGCGCGGGCACGAGGCGCTGGCCGCGGTCGGCCTGGCGCGCCGCGAGTCGCACCGGCCGAGCGAACTGTCCGGTGGCCAGCAGCAACGCGTGGCGATCGCGCGGGCGCTGATCAACCGGCCACCGATCCTGCTGGCCGACGAGCCCACCGGCGCGCTCGACAGCCATACCGGCGAGGAGATCCTGTCGCTGTTCAAGCGACTGCAGTCGGAGGGCCACACCATCGTGCTGATCACCCACGATGCCGAGGTGGCCGCGCATGCCGGCCGCACCTTCGTGATGCGCGATGGCGAGCTGCACGAGCAGCCCCCCACGACGGGAGCCGCCTGATGGATTTCGTGGAAGTCCTGCGTACCGCGATCTTCGCCCTGCGCGGCAACTGGATGCGCAGCGCGCTGACCTCGCTGGGCGTCATCATCGGCATCGCCGCGGTCATCGTCATGGTCTCGGTCGGGCAGGGCACCCAGTCGGAGATCGACAAGCTGGTGTCGGGCCTGGGCTCCAACCGCCTCGACATCGGCTCCAATGCCGGGCGCGGTCCGGGCGGCGTACGGATGAGCGCGTCCAGCTTCTACACCATCACCGAGGACGACGCCGAGGCGATCCGCGAGGAGATCCCGGAGGTGCAGTACGTCGCCGCCACCCTGCGCGGTTCGGCGCAACTGGTGTACGCCGAGAACAACTGGTCGGCGACCTGGTACGGCGTGCAGCCGGACTACTTCGCGCTCGAGAGCTGGAGCCTGGACGCGGGCGCGGAGTTCGACGGGGGCGACTACGGCGGCAGCAGCAAGTCGGTGATCCTCGGCGAGACCGTGCGCCGGTCGCTGTTTGGCGACGAGGATGCGATCGGTCAATCGATCCGGGTGGGGCGGGTGCCGTTCACCGTGGTCGGCGTGCTCGCGCCCAAGGGGCAGGGGGGCTTCGGCCAGGACCAGGACGACGTGATCCTGGTGCCGCTGGAAACCGCCCGCCGGCGCCTGATGGGGGCGATGGCGCTGCCGCCGGGCGCGGTGCAGGAAATCGCGGTCGGCGTCGCCAATGCCGACGACCTGGGCTGGGTCCAGGGCGAGATCGAATCGCTGCTGCGCCAGCGCCATGACATCAAGCCCGGCGCGGACGACGACTTCCGCGTCCGCAACATCGCCGAGATCGTCGCCACGCGCACCCAGACCACCCGCCTGATGTCGCTGCTGCTGGCGGCGGTCGCGACGATCTCGCTGGTCGTCGGCGGCATCGGGATCATGAACATCATGCTGGTATCGGTGACCGAGCGGATCCGCGAGATCGGCCTGCGCATGGCGGTCGGTGCGGGGCCATCGGACATCCGCCGGCAGTTCCTCGCCGAGGCGATGCTGATCTCGCTGATCGGCGGCGTGCTCGGCATCGCGATCGGCGTGGCCGGCGCGCTGCTGGTCGGCCGATTCGGCTCGCTGCCGGTGGTGCTGAACGCGCAGGTGGTCGGGCTGGCGGCCGGTTTCTCGATCGCGACGGGGCTGTTCTTCGGCTACTACCCGGCGCGCAAGGCGTCGCTGCTGGACCCGATCGAGGCGCTGCGCCAGCAGTGATGCCGGGCGTGGCGGCGCGTTATCCTCGACCGCAGGTCACGTGGATACTCCGCCCATGCGCGCGTTGCTGCTGCTGTCCCTGCTTGCCATCGCGATGAACACCCACGCCCAGTCCGCCGCTGCCCCCGCCAACCCGCCGCAGGACGCCGCNAGCAGTGATGCCGGGCGTGGCGGCGCGTTATCCTCGACCGCAGGTCACGTGGATACTCCGCCCATGCGCGCGTTGCTGCTGCTGTCCCTGCTTGCCATCGCGATGAACACCCACGCCCAGTCCGCCGCTGCCCCCGCCAACCCGCCGCAGGACGCCGCGCAGCCGAAGACCGCGCTGGTGATCCACGGCGGCGCCGGCTACGTGGCGCGGGCGTCGCTGTCCGCCGAGGACGAAGCCGCCGCCCGCGCCGACCTCGAACGCGCGCTGGAGGCGGGCCATAGCATCCTTGCCGCGGGTGGCACCGCGCTGGATGCGGTGCAGGCCGCGGTGGTCGTACTGGAGGAGTCGCCGCGCTTCAACGCCGGCAAGGGCGCGGTGTTCAACGCCCAGGGCGGGCACGAACTCGACGCATCGATCATGGAAGGCCATACCCGCCGCGCCGGCGCCGTCGCCGGCGTGACCACCGTGCGCAGCCCGATCACCCTCGCACGCACGGTGATGGAGCACTCGCCGCACGTGATGCTCGCCGGTGACGGCGCGGAAGCGTTCGCCGATTCCCGCCCCGAGATCGAGCGGGTGCCCAACGACTGGTTCGACACCGACCGCCGCCGCCGCGCGCTCGAGCAGGCGCAGCGGCAGGCCGCCGTCGGCGAAGCGCCGCAGGGCCAGTATATCGGCACCGTTGGCGCGGTCGCGCTCGACCGCCACGGCCACATCGCCGCGGCGACCAGCACCGGTGGCATGACCAACAAGAAGTGGGGCCGCATCGGCGATTCGCCGGTGATCGGCGCCGGCACCTGGGCCGACGAGCGCTGTGGCGTGTCGGGCACCGGCTGGGGCGAGTTCTACATCCGCAACGCGGTCGCCCACGACATCTGCGCGCGCGTCGCCTATCGCGGCGACGCGCTGGCCGAGGCCGCCGAGGAGGTGGTCAACCGCGTCGTTACCGCGGCGGGCGGCGATGGCGGCGCGATCGCGCTTGACGTGGACGGCAACATCGCCATGCCCTTCAACAGCGGGACGATGTACCGCGCGTGGGTCCGTCCCGACGGCAGCCGCGGCGTGGCGATCTTCGAGGACTAGCGAGGACCGGCCTGGCGTTCAACCGCCCTGCTGCTGCTCGCTCCAGGCCTTCATCCGCTTCTCCATCTCCTCCGGCGGCACGTCCTCGATGTGGGTGGCCAGCGTCCACTTGTGGCCATAGGGATCGATCACCGAGCCCATCCGGTCACCCCAGAACTCGTCCTTGACCGGCCGCTCGGCCGTGGCGCCGGCGTCCAGCGCCTGCTGGTAGGCCCGGTCCACGTCGTCGCCATAGACCATGAAGCTGACCGTGGTGCCGCCGCGGGCGGTCGGGCCGAGCGCCTGCATGTCCGGCCATTCGTCCGACAGCATCAGGTTGCAGTCGCCGATCCGGATCTCCGCGTGGCCGACGCGGTCACGGCCGGAAGCGTCCTTCATCGGCAGCCGGAACAGCTCGTGCGCGCCGAACGCACGCTGGTAGAAGTCGATGGCCGCGCTGGCATCGTCGACGATGAGGTAGGGGGTGACGGTGTGGTACCCCTCGGGAATGGTGCTGACGGCCATGGTGACGCCTCCCTGGTTGGTGATGACGCAGAATCCCCCGCGCCGGACCGAGAACGCTAGACCTGCATACGCTATCTCCGCGCGAAGGACGCGCTGGCGGGGTTGTGGCAAAATCCGGGGTCCGTTCCGCCCCGACCGCCGCTGGCCAGACCGATGTCGATTCGCGTTGATCCAAGGTCCGATCACGGTCGCCCGGCGCCAGGCGCCGGGCGTGGCTGCGGAGCACGCGCCTGATGGCCGACCAGGTCGGTCACCTGCCGCGCGGCCCCGCGCGGATGCTGAAGGCGGCGAAGTGGTCGATCCAGGGACTGGCGGCGGCGTGGCTCCACGAATCGTCGTTCCGGCTCGAGGTCTACCTGTTCGTCCTGCTCGCCCCGCTGGCCTGCTGGCTGGGCGAGACGCCGGTGGAGCGGGTGCTGATGGTCGGTTCGATGCTGATGGTGCTGAGCGTCGAGCTGCTCAATTCCTCGATCGAGGCACTGATCGAACGGTATGGCCCCGAGTTCCACGAGCTCGCCGGCCGGGCCAAGGACATGGGCTCGGCCGCGGTGTTCGTGCTGATGTTGAACGTGTTGCTGACCTGGGGGCTGCTGCTCGTCCCCCGCCTGCTCTGACTGCTCCTGCTGGGAAACGCCCGTGATTGAAATGCTGATGGATCCGGAAGTCTGGATCACCCTCGTCACCCTGAGCGCGATCGAGATCGTGCTCGGCATCGACAACCTGGTCTTCATCTCGATCGCGGTCAGCAAGCTGCCGCCGCATCGGCGCGAGGTGGCCCGCAAGTTCGGCATCGCCGTGGCCTGCATCACGCGCATCGCGCTGCTGCTGACGCTGGCGTGGCTGGCCGGCCTGACCAGCGACCTGTTCCAGCTGTTCGGCCAGGGCATCTCGGTGCGCGACCTGGTGCTGATCCTCGGCGGCGCCTTCCTCCTGGTGAAGGGCTCGATGGAGATCAAGGACGCGATCATTGGCGAAGCCGAGGCCGAGGACATCCACACCCGCCCGGTGACGTCGTTCTGGATGGTCATCGCGCAGATCGCGGTGATCGACATCGTGTTCTCGCTCGACTCGGTGATCGCCGCGGTCGGCATGGCCAACCAGACGTGGATCATGGTCTGCGCGATCCTGCTGGCGGTCGCCGTGATGCTGCTGGCGGCGACCCCGCTGGGCAAGTTCATCGAGCGCAACCCGACCATCAAGATGCTGGCGCTGGCCTTCATCGTGCTGATCGGCGCGTACCTGGTCGCCGACGGCTTCGGCCTGCACATCCCGAAGGGCTACATCTACGGCGCGATGGGCTTCTCGGCGATGGTCGAGATGCTCAACCTGTGGGCCAAGCGCCGCGCCGCGCTGCGCCGGGTCGGTATGGATGCCTGAGCCCCGTGGCGGGCAGGGCGCTTCACGCCATGCCCATTGCGCGCGGACGGTGCCGGTGCTGCAATGCCGGCCATCTGTCCCGAACGGAGTCGCGCCATGCGGATCTTGCTCGTCCTGCTGCTCGCCGGGTTGCTGAGCGGCTGCGGCTACAACACCATCCAGCAGAAGGACGAGGCCGTCAGCGCGGCCTGGTCGCAGGTGCTCAACGTCTACAAGCGCCGCGCGGACCTGGTGCCCAACCTGGTGGCGACCGTGCGCGGCTACGCGGCCCATGAGCAGCAGGTACTGACCCAGGTCACCGAGGCGCGGTCGCGGGTCGGCTCGATCAACGTCAATGCCGACGACCCGGCTTCGATCGAGCAGTTCCAACAGGCCCAGGGGCAGTTGCAGAGTGCCATCGGACGCCTGCTGCTGGTCAGCGAGAACTACCCGCAGCTCAAGGCCGACCAGAACTTCCTGCAGCTCCAGGCGCAACTGGAAGGCACCGAGAACCGGATCACGGTCGAGCGCCAGCGCTACATCGAGGCGGTGCAGGACTACAACACCTACATCCGCCGGTTCCCGGTCAACCTGACCGCGATGGTGTTCGGTTACGACACCAAGCCGAACTTCAGCGTCGAGAACGAGCAGCAGATCCAGCAGCCGCCGCAGGTCGACTTCGGTGCGCCGGCGCCAGCGCCACAGGCCCCGCCGCCGCAGCAGCAGCCTGTCCCGCAGCAGCCCGCTCCGACGGGCGGCTGAGCGCGCCGATGGCATGCGGGTCCTGCCCGGTGCGGACATGACGGTGTCGCCTGACCGCAAGTGGGGCCCGGGACGACGCGCCGGCTGCGGATGGCTAGCGTGGTGGGCGGCGGCGCTGCTGTGGCTGGCGTGCCTGCCAGCCAGCGCCCAGCAACTCGCGCCGATCCCGGCGCTGGACTCGCCGGTCGTCGACACGACCGGCACCCTCGACGCGGCGACCCGGCAGCAGCTGGAGGGGCAGGCGCTCGCGCTGCAGCAGCGCAAGGGCGCGCAGCTGCAGGTACTGGTCGTCCCGACCACCCAGCCGGAGGACATCGCCCAGTACGCGGTGCGCGTCTACGACCAATGGCGGCTCGGTCGCGAGAAGGTCGACGACGGCGTGCTGCTGGTAGTGGCCAAGGACGACCGGCGGGTCCGGATCGAGGTTGGTTACGGGCTTGAAGGCGCAATCCCGGATGCGACCGCGATACGCGTGATCCAGGAATACGTGGTGCCGCGCTTCCGGGCCGGCGACTACGCCGGCGGCATCGTCGACGCGACGGCGGTGCTGACCGGACTGATCGACGGCGAGCCGCTGCCCGAACCCATGGCGACCGCACCGCGTGGCGAGCGTGAAGGCGGCGGCGGTTGGTTGTTCGCCCTGTTCGCCGCCTTCATCGTGGCCCAGGTCGCACGCGGCGTACTCGGGGTTGCGCCGCGGGGCATCCGCGGCATCGGCACGGCGCTCGCGGCGGGAGGCGTGGCGTGGCTGCTGTCGTCGCTGCTGTTCGGCGGTATCGCCGCGGTCTTCGGCTTGCTGTTCGGGCTGGCCAGCAATTCCGGCGGGCGCTTTGCCGCCGACCGTGGCTGGGGTGGCTACGGCGGCTGGGGCGGGGGCGGTGGATTCGGCGGTGGCGGCGGCTTCGGTGGCGGTGGTGGCTTCGGCGGTGGCGGCTGGGGCGGCGGTGGTGGCATGAGCGGGGGCGGTGGCGCCTCCGGAAGCTGGTGAGGACGGATTGATGCGCTGGCTCAAGCACCTGTTCGCACCGTCCGCGCGGCGGCTGTTCCCAGCCGCGACGCTGCAGCGGATCACCGCGGCGATCGCCGCCAGCGAACTGCGCCACACCGGCGAGATCTGCTTCGCGGTCGACGCCGCGTTGCCGATGCGCGCGATCATGGCGGGCACCACCGCGCGCGACCGCGCCAACGAGACGTTCGCCCGGCTGGGTGTCTGGGACACGCGCGCCAACAACGGCGTGCTGCTCTACCTGCTGCTGGCCGACCACCGGATCGAGATCGTCGCCGACCGTGGCTTCGACGGACTGGTGAGCGATGCGCAGTGGCGCGGCGCCTGCCAGCTGGTCGAGGAGCGGCTGCGCGCGGGCGAACCCGAAGCCGCGGTGCTGGCTGGCATCGAGGCGCTATCGGACATCATCGCCGCGCATTTCCCGGATGACCCCGACACCGTCGATCACGACGAATTGCCCAACGCCCCGCACATCCTGTGAGTCCGGCGCGGGCACCATCGCGGGCGGTGGTCGGGCACAATGACCGCTGCCCCGGCCAGCCCAGAGCCCCATGACCATCCTCCACCAGATCGACCCGGTCGCCGTAAGTCTTGGACCGTTGCAGGTGCACTGGTACGGGATCATGTACCTCATCGGGTTCGGCCTGGCCTGGTGGCTCGGCCGCCGCCGCGTGCGCCAAGGGCGGCTGCCCGGCGTCACCGAGCAGGGGTTCGGCGACCTGCTGTTCTACGGCATGCTCGGCGTGGTGCTCGGCGGCCGGATCGGCTACGTGCTGTTCTACGGATTCGGCGACCTGGTGCGCGATCCGCTGATGCTGCTGCGCATCTGGGAAGGCGGCATGAGCTTCCACGGCGGCCTGCTGGGCGTGCTGGCCGCGATGTGGTGGTGGGCGCGACGCCAGCGCCTGCACTTCTTCGACGTTGCCGACTTCGTCGCACCGCTGGTGCCTGCGGGGCTCGGTTTCGGGCGCTTGGGCAACTACATCGGCGGCGAGCTGTGGGGCAAGCACACCGACGAGGGCTGGGGCGTGGTGTTCCCGCGCGCGCCGGAGTTCGCCGGCTGGACCGGCGAGCGGCTTCAGGCCGAATTCGCCACCGGTGCCCTCGACCCGTTCGCCCGGCATCCGTCGCAGCTCTACCAGGCCGTGCTCGAGGGGCTGGTGATGTTCTGCATCCTGTGGTGGTTCTCCAGCCGGCCGCGGCCGCGCTACGCAGTGGCTGGCATGTTCGCGCTGCTGTACGGCGTGTTCCGGTTCGCGGTGGAGTTCGTGCGCGAACCCGACGCCCAGATCGGCTATCTCGCGTTCGGCTGGCTCACCATGGGCCAGCTGCTGAGCATTCCGCTGGTGCTGGTCGGCCTGTTCTGGCTGTGGCTGTCGCGTCGCCAGCCCACCCTGCAGGCGCAACCGGCGGCCGGTTCCGGACAGGAGGCCTGAGGCGACAATGAAACAGTACCTGGACCTGTTGCGCCACGTCCTCGACCACGGCACCGAGAAGTCCGATCGCACAGGCACCGGCACCCGCTCGGTGTTCGGCTGGCAGATGCGTTTCGACCTGAATGCCGGGTTCCCGCTGGTCACCACCAAGAAGCTGCACCTGCGCTCGATCGTCCACGAGCTCCTGTGGTTCCTGCGCGGCGAGACCAACGTCGCCTACCTCAAAGAGCACAAGGTCAGCATCTGGGACGAGTGGGCTGACGCGTCCGGCGAGCTCGGCCCGGTCTATGGCAAGCAATGGCGGCGCTGGGCCGGCGCCGACGGCATCGAGATCGACCAGATCCGCTGGGTGGTCGAGGAGATCAAGCGCAACCCCGACTCGCGCCGGCTGATCGTATCGGCATGGAACGTCGCCGACCTGCCGCAGATGGCCCTCATGCCCTGCCATACGCTGTTCCAGTTCTACGTCGTGGACGGCAAGCTCAGCTGCCAGCTGTACCAGCGCAGTGGCGACATTTTCCTCGGGGTGCCCTTCAACATCGCCAGCTACGCCCTGCTGACCCACATGGTGGCGCAGGCCTGTGGGCTGGGTGTTGGCGACTTCGTCCACACCCTGGGCGACGCCCACCTGTACTCGAACCACTACGAACAGGCCCGCGAGCAACTCGCGCGTGCCCCGCGGCCATTGCCGACACTGAAGCTGGCGCCGGCGGTGACGGACCTCTTCGCGTTCGGCTTCGACGACATCGCCATCGAAGGCTATGACCCGCACCCGGCGATCAAGGCGCCGGTCGCGATTTGACGCCGGTGATGGACCCGACGGTCGAACTGGCGTTGATCGCCGCGCTCGACCGCAACGGTGCGATCGGACGCGACAACGGCCTGCCGTGGCGGTTGCCCGACGACCTCAAGCGCTTCAAGGCGCTGACGCTGGGCAAGCCGGTGCTGATGGGGCGGCGGACCGCGCAGTCGCTCGGGCGTGCGCTGCCGGGGCGCCGCAATCTTGTGCTGACGCGTTCCGGCGCGGTGCCGTTCGAAGGCATGCAGGCCGTGGCCACGGTTGCGCAGGCGGTCGCCATTGCCGCCGACGACGGTGCGTCGCAGCTGTGCGTCATTGGTGGCGGCGAGGTCTACGCGCTGTGCCTGCCGGATGCCACGCGCATGCACCTGACCCACGTGGACCTCACGGTCGAGGGGGCGGACGCGTTCTTCCCGTCGTTCGACCCGGCGCAGTGGGACGTCGTCGCGCGCGAGACGCACGTTACGGACGCCAGGCATGCCTCTGCGTTCGAGTTCGTCGAGTACCGGCGAATCCCCGCGCCCAAGTAGCAGCGGCTGCCGCTGCGATCCCCGGATACCTCAGCGCCGCGGACGATGCCTCGGCTTGGGCGGGTTGGCCGGGACGTCTCGCCCCGCCACCTGCACGATGCGCAGTTCGTCGGTATCGAGTTGCAACGCGGTGAGCTTTCCGCCCCAGACCGCGCCGGTGTCGATTGCGTGCACCCCGTGCCCGATGAAAAGCCCGAGCGCCGACCAGTGCCCGCAGACGATCCTGAGGTCACGCTCGGCCCGGCCGGGCACGGCATACCAGGGATACAGGCCGGCCGGCTGGGTACCCGGCACGCCCTTGTCCTCGTAGGAGATGCGCCCGCGCGGCGAGCAGTACCGCAGTCGCGTGCAGATGTTGATGATCGCGCGGTGGCGGTCGATCCCCCCCAGCCGCGGGTTCCACACCGGCCCGTCGCCGTACATGTTTTTGAGGAGCCGCTGGTACTGGTCGCCCTGGAGGCGCTCCTCGATCTCGCGGCCGTGCTTTTCGGCGAGCTGCGTGGTCCACTTCGGCGCGAGGCCGGCGTGCACCATCATCCAGCCCAGCCCGCGGTCGACATGTACCAGCTTCTGCCGGCGCAACCACGGCAGCAGCGTGTCGCGGTCCTCGGCGAGAACCACCCGCTGCAGGTCGGGATTGACCTTGCGCTGTTCCTCTTCGCGGCGCTCGCCGATTGCCAGCAGCGACAGATCGTGGTTGCCAAGCACCACGGTCGCGTTGTCGCGCAGGGAATGCACCAGTCGCAAGGTCTCCAGTGACTGGCCGCCACGGTTGACCAGGTCGCCACAGAACCACAGCCGGTCCTTCGCCGGGTCGAACGCGATCTTCTCGAGCAACCGCTGGGTTGCGTCGTAACAGCCCTGCAGGTCGCCGATGGCCCAGACGGTCATGTCGGCCTCAGTGCAGCGTGCGCGGCACGGCCAGGGTGAACGCGGGGATAGGCGCGTCGAACACGGTTCCGTCGTCGGCCTCGACCGAGTAGCTGCCTTCCATGGTGCCCAGGTCGGTCTCGAGCACGGCGCCGGAGGTGTACTCGAACCCCTCGCCCGGACGCAGCCGGGGCTGCTCGCCGACCACGCCATCGCCGCGGACTTCCTGCACCTTGCCGGTGGCGTCGGTAATCAGCCAGTGGCGTGACAGCAGCCGCGCGGGGACAGTGCCGGTGTTGCGGATGGTGATGGTGTAGGCGAACACGTAGCGGTCCTGCCCGGGCTCGGACTGCTCGTCGAGGTAGCGGGTGGCGACGTCGATGTCGAAGGCGTAGTCGGTGCTGCGTTCCATGCGGACAGTGTAAGTCGAGCCGGGGTGAAGCGGACATGCGCGACGCGTGGTTGCGTCGCGCATGTCGTCCCCATCACTGCAGCGCGCTAGTGCGGGAGCGAATTGGCAAGGCGCACGAAATCGGCGACCGCAATCTGCTCGGCACGTGCGTCCGGACGGATCCCGGCGGCCTCGATCGCCGCCGAGTCGCACACTTGCGAAAGCGCGTTGCGCAGCGTCTTGCGGCGCTGGCCGAACGCGTCGCGAACAACCCGCGCGAACGTCGCCGGGTCGTCAATACCGATGCTGTCGGCCGGCCGCGGCACCAGCCTCACCACGGCAGAATCGACCTTCGGTGGTGGCCGGAACGCGCCCGGCGGAACGGTGAAGAGCGGCGTGACGGTGCAATAGGCCTGCAGCATCACGCTCAGGCGGCCGTAGACCTTGCTTCCGGGACCGGCCGCCATGCGCTCGACGACTTCCTTCTGCAGCATGAAAGTCATGTCGCTGATCGCGGCAGCGTGGTCGAGCGCATGGAACAGGATGGGCGAGGAGAGGTTGTACGGCAGGTTGCCGACCAGCCGGATGCGTCCGTCAGGGGTATCGCGCGCAAGCTCGCTGAAGTCGACCTTGAGTACATCGCGGTGGATCACGGTCAGCTCGCCGTGCGATCGGGCGGCTTCGGTCAGCGGCGCAATCAGGTCGCGGTCGAACTCGATCACGGTCAACTGGCCGTGGCGGTCCAGCAGCGGAAACGTGATCGCGCCCTGGCCGGGGCCGATCTCGACGAGGCGCTCGCCCGGCTTGGGGTTCACTGCCTGCACGATGCGATCGATGACGGTCCGCTCGTGCAGGAAGTTCTGGCCCAGGTGCTTCTTCGGGGGCTCGCTGAAACGTACGTTGCTCATTGGCAGGCTCCGTGGGCGGTGCCGGCGGGGTCATGCCCGTGTGCGAGCCGCGTTGCAGCCATCCTGGCGCAGGTATCGGCCGCCGCGAACAGGCTTGAGGGATCTGCCGCGCCGCTGCCGGCCAGGTCCAGCGCGGTGCCGTGGTCGACCGCAACGCGCGGGTAGGGCAGGCCGAGCGTGAGGTTGACGGCTGATTCGAACCCACTGAACTTCAGTACCGGCAGGCCCTGGTCGTGGTACATCGCGAGCACCGCGTCGACCTCGGCGAGCCGGGCCGGCAGGAACGCGGTATCGGCTGGCAGCGGTCCCAGCAGACGCAAGCCTTCGCCGCGCAGTGATTCGATGACCGGCTGCAGCACCCGGATCTCCTCGTCGCCCAGGACGCCGTCCTCGCCCGCGTGGGGATTCAGGCCGAGCACCGCGATCGTGGGTGTGTCGATGCCGAAGTCGCGTTGCAGCGCGTCGTGCAGCGTGAGCAATACGTGTCGCAGCGATTGTGTGGTGATCGCATCGGCAACCTGCCGCAATGGCAGGTGGGTCGTGGCCAGCGCGACCCGCATGGTCGGGTTCGCCAGCATCATCACCACGCCGCAGCCAGCCTGGTTGGCCAGCAACTCGGTGGTCCCGCTGTAGGCGATCCCTCCGGCGTTGATCGCGGCCTTGTGCACAGGACCGGTGACCACGCCGTCGAACCCCCCGTCCAGGCAGCCGGCGCCGGCTGCCAGCAAGGCGTCGATCACGGCGCGCGCGTTGAGCGGATCGGGTTGGCCGAACCGGACCGGAGTGGCGTTGGGAACCTCGACCAGGGCCAGCGTGCCGGCACGATCGTCCGCGCTGTCGGGCGGCGTCATGACGAGCGGCAGGCCTAGCGCGTCGGCGGCGGACTGCAACGTGTCGCGGTCGCCGAAAGCGGTCAGGGAATAGTCGCGCGGGCGTTGCGCGAGGCGGACGCACAGCTCCGGCCCGACGCCGGCCGGTTCACCCGGGACCAGCGCGAGCCGGGGTGGTCGCATGGTCAGTCGCCGGTGGCCGGGGCTTCCGGCGCGGTTTCCGCGGCGTCGGCGGTCGCGTTGCCCGTGCGGAAGTCGACGAAGGCCTCGCCACGCATCTCGCGCAGGAACTGGTTCCACTCTTCTTCCAGCTTGCGTCGGCCGATCGTTTCGCGGGCCTGCGCACGCTGGTTCTCGTTGCCCACATCCGCTTCGCGGGTGCCGGTGCGCTGCACGATGTGCCAGCCGGCCTGGGTGCGGAAGGGCGTCGACACGGCGCTATCGGCGAGCGCGGACACCTGGGCGCCGAAATCCGGGCCGAACTGGTCCGGCGTGAACCAGCCCAGGTCGCCGCCAGCGGCCTGCGAACTGGGGTCCTCGGAGTGCTCGCGGGCGAGCGCGGCGAAGTCGGCGCCGCCGACGATGCGCGCGTGCAGGGTGTCAGCCTGGGCCTTGGCTTCGGCGGCGCTGGTGTTCTCGTCGACCCGGATCAGGATGTGGCTGGCGCGGACCTGCGTGACGACGCTGGGGCCGCCCTGGCCGGCGTCACGGGTCTCGACCAGCTGCAGGAGCTGGAAGCCACTGGGACCGCGGATCGGTGCGGTGACCTGCCCCGGGGCCATCTGCCGGACCAGGTTCGCGAACGCGGCCGGGATCTCGTTCTCGCCGCGCCAGCCCAGGTCGCCGCCTTCCAGCGCGTTCGGACTGTCGGAGTAGCGCACCGCGGCGGCGGCGAAATCCATCTCGCCCCGGTCGAGCAGGCTCTTGATGCCGAGGATCTTTTCCTCGCCGGTGGCGATCTGCTCGGGCGTGGCGCCCTCGGGCAGCGCGACCAGGATATGTGCCAGGTGGTACTGCTGGCCGGTGGCCTGCTGCGCCTCGAGAGCCGCGTCCACCTCGGCGTCGCTCACCGACACCTGGGTCTGGGCGAAACGCTGGCGCAGGCGCTGGACCAGCAGTTCGTCGCGGATGGAGTCGCGGAACTGGTCGAACGAGGTGCCGTCGGCGGCCAGCTGGGCACGCAACTGCTCGACACTCGCGCGGTTCTGCCCGGCGATGCCGGCGATGGCCTGGTCGACCTCCTGGTCGCTGACGCGCACGCCGGTGGCCTCGGCTCGCGCGACCTGCAGCTTGAGCAGCACCAGGCGCTCGGCGACCTGCCGCTCGAGCACGTCCGGCGGGGGCAGCTGCGCGGCGCGACCGGCGTACTGGGCACGGATGTTGCCGACCGCCCGGTCAAGCTCGCTCTGCAGGATGACGCCTTCGTCGACCACCACGGCGATGCCATCGATCGGCTGCACCTGTTGCGCCTGCACGGTCGCCGACAGCAGCGTGGCGGCGAGGACACACGCGAGAAATTTCTTCATGGAATCGGATCGAGGGAGTTGTCGAAATTGCCGGCGTCCACGGTGGAGGGCGGCACTAGATACAGATCTTCACGATCGTATCCGAGAATAGCACGGCTCAATATTTCCTCGGATTTCTGGCCGGCCGACCCCAGGCCCTTGAGTTCGAACTCGAGGCGGAGCGAGTCGTCGAGGTCGCCGTTGCGCTCGCGGATGTAGCGGCGGCCGACCAGGCGCACGGCCATGCAGCAGCTTTCCCACTGCACGCCGGCGATCGACTCGATCAGCTTGCGGTCCTCGATCGAGTAGTAGTACCGACCGACCACGCTCCAGTTCTGGTTGACCGGGTACAGGAACGACAGGTCGACCTGTTCGGTCAGCCCGCGCCGATAGCGGTAGCCCAGGTTGACCACGCCGGTGTCGCCGATCAGGTAGCGGGTACGGATGCTGGCGAGGTCCTGCCGGCGGTACTTCGGGTCCCACTGGTAGGCGGCGTTGATGCTCCAGCGGTCGCTCGGCGAGACGCCCAGTTCCGCCACCCAGGCCGACTCGCCCCGCTCGACCGGCTGCTCGCTGGGCGCCACGACCTGGCTGTCCTCGAAGTAGTGGATCTGGCCGATGCTGGCGGTGAGGCGCTCGCGGCCGTCCTCGCGGCTGATCAGGCGGGTGGTCAGGGCGGTGGTCAGCTGGTTCGCGTCGACCTGGCGGTCCGGACCGGTGTAGCGGTTGTCGCGGAACAGTTGCCCCCAGCTGAAGGTCATCGGCCGGGTGTCGAAGATCGGCAGGTTCGACTGGTCCTCGTACGGGATATTGAGGTAGTAGATCCGCGGCTCGAGGGTCTGCAACCAGGCTTCGTCGCGGAACACGAACTCGCGGTCGAAGAACAGCCCGGCATCGAGCGAGGCGATCGGCAGGCTGCGGGTCGGCGAGGCGTCGCCACCGTTGGCCGCCGCCAGCGCGTCGTCCAGTTTGTAGCTGGTGTGGCGCCACGCGACCTTCGGCGTCGCGAACCAGCCGTTGCCCTCGAGCGGCATGGCGACATAGGGCTTGAGGTCGATCCGGCTGCCTTCGTCGCGGACGTCGTGGCGGAACTGCACCGCCTCGGCATTTACCCCCAGCTCCAGCCAGTCACCGAACGGCTGCGCCCAGTTGACGAACGCGCGGGGCATCCGGTCGTAGCGCAGGTTCCGCTCGGTCAGGGTGTAGTCGGCGAGCTGGTTGTGGTCGGCCATCAGCCCGGCGTCCCAGTACAGGCCGCGTCCGAACAGTCCGACCTCGCTGCGCAGGTTCCACGCCGACACGGCGAACTGGCTGTTGCTGAAATCCTCCAGGTAATGCGTGTCGCTGACCCAGCCGACATTGGCCATTGCGTGCCAATGGCTGCCCAGGTTGTGCACGCCCTTGAAGCGGAACTGCCCGCGGTTGTCGGTCGGCACACCCTGCTCGGGGCCCGCGAGGTAGCGCTCGGGCTCGTCCTCGGGAAGCTTGTCCTTGGGCATCCATTCGCCCCACAACTCGCCACGACCGCCCGGGTACAGCCAGCGGAACTCGCCACCAAGCTGCACGCCGCGCTCGGTCATGATCCGCGGGGTCAGGGTGGCGTCGTAGTTCGGCGCGAGGTTGAGGTAGACCGGCTGCCGCCAGTCGAATCCGTTGCGGCTGGACATGCGGATCGACGGCCACAGCAGACCGGTGCGGCGCCGGTCGTCGATCGGGAACATCAGCCACGGGACGTACAGCACCGGTACCTTACCGATGCGCACCGTCGCGTTGCGGGCGACGCCCAGGCCTTCGGCGGTATCGATGTCGATGCGCTGCGCGCGCAGCTCCCACGACCGCTGCGAGGGCGGGCAGGTGGAGTAGGTGGAACCGATCAGCGCGCCCTGGTCGCCTTCCAGCTCGATTCGTTCGGCTCCGCCGTTGCCGCGTCGCCGGGTCAGCTGGTAGCGCAGGTCCTCGATGACGTGGGTATCGGCTTCCTGGTCGCCATGTGCGCGCTCGGCGACGATGCGCATGCCGGCATCCTGGTAGCGCACGCTGCCTTCGGCGACGTAGGTGCCTTCCTCGCTGTGGTAGGTCAGCTTGTCGGTGCCGAGGAACTGGTCGCCGCGACTGAGCTCGACGTTGCCCTGGAACACCGCGCTGTCTTCCTGGGTCGCGTTGAGCGCGTCGCCGGCGATGTCGGTCGGCAGGGTGGTGCGATCGTCTTCCGGGACCGCGTCAGACACCGGAACGTCGGCGAACGCCGGTACGGCGTCCTCTATCGGGCAGAGCCCCCAGTCCTCGACGTCTTCGGCCGCGTATGCCGGAAGGGCCACCGCGATGCACAGCGATAACGGGAGCAGGCGGAAGCTGGGATGCACGCGGCCATCCGTTGGTCGGAAACGGCCGCTAGCTTGCCGCATCGCCGGGGTGGCGGCAACGCGGCCCAAGGAGGCCTGACGGGAACATTCATGTTTGCGCAGAGCCGATGAAGACGGTCAGCGATGCCGCTGTGGTCACGCGCCGACAATTTTCCTGCCAGCTAGTGCATCGACGTGCGCAACGACTCCCTCGCGCAGCGCATCGAGGTCATAGCCGCCTTCCAGCATTGACACGACCCGGCCCGACGCATGCCGGTCGGCAACTGCCACCAGTTCGCGCGTCAGCCAGCCGAAGTCATCGGGCGTGGCCTGCAGCGCGGCCAGCGGGTCACGCGCGTCGGCATCGAAGCCGGCCGAGATCAGCAGCAGTTGCGGCCGGAAGGCATTGACAACCGGCAGCAGTTGCTCCCGCCACGCCGTGCGGAACGCCTCGCTGCCGGCGCCGGCCGGCAGCGGCACGTTGACGGTGTTACCGACCCCACGTTCGTGGGACCCACCGGTGCCCGGATACAGCGCCGCCTGGTGGGACGACAGGTACATCACCCGGGGATCGGAGTGGAAGATGTCGGCGGTGCCGTTGCCGTGGTGGACGTCGAAGTCGACGATCGCGATGCGCTCCAGCCGGTGCCGGTCGCACGCGTGCGCCGCGGCGAGCGCGATGTTGTTGAACAGGCAGAACCCCATCGCGACCGAACCGGTGGCGTGGTGTCCGGGCGGACGCACGGCGCAGAACGCCCTCGCTACCTCCCCGGCCAGTACCGCGTCGGTTGCGGCGATGCCGGCGCCGGCGGCCCGCAGCGCGGCCTCGGCGGAGCCGGGGCTGAGCAGGGTATCGGCGTCCAGCGACAGTGGGGTCGCCCCGGGTGGACAGGCCGTGTCCAGCACCCGCGCGACGAGCGCATCGCCATGCACGCGCAGCAGTTCGGCGCGGGTCGCGCGCGGCGCGTCGTGCCAGGGCGACTGCGGGAATGCGGCCGAAAGCGCGTCGATCACGGCAGCCAGTCGTGCCGGCCGTTCCACATGGGCGGTGCCGGCCAGGTGCGACAGGCAGGCGTCATGGGTGTAGAGCCGGGGCACGTTCACCGGCAGGTTGGTCCGGACGGACCGGTGGACCGATTCAGCCCTTGCGGCGCTCGTGGTTCCACAGCACTTCGCCATGGCCGCTGGCGCGGGCGAGTACCCGTGCGAGCACGAACAGCAGGTCCGACAGGCGGTTGAGGTAGCGCACGGCCTCGGGCCGTACCGGCTCCACCCGCGAAAGCGCGACGGTCTCGCGCTCGGCGCGGCGCACCACGGTGCGGGCGATGTGGCAGCGTGCCGCCGCTTCGCCGCCGCCGGGCAGGATGAACTCGCGCAGGACTGGCAGGTCGGCGTTGAAGCGGTCCAGATGTTGTTCCAGCCGGGTGATGTCCTCGTCGCTGATGGCGGCGTGGCCGGGGATGCACAGCTCGCCCCCCAGGTCGAACAGCTGGTGCTGCACCGCGGTCAGCAGCACGCGTACGTCGTCGGCTACCTCGCTGGCGAGGATCAGCCCGATCGTCGAGTTGGCTTCATCGACGGTGCCGTACGCGGTGACGCGCAGCGAATCCTTGCCGACCCGGCTGCCGTCGCCCAGCCCGGTGCTGCCACCGTCGCCGGTCCGGGTGTAGATCTTGGACAGGCGGTTGCCCACGCTCAGACCGTCTGGGTGCGGAGCGCCGGCAGTTGCGAGCGCAGCAGGCTGAAGCCACCGAACAGCACCGCCGAATAGAACAGCGTGCCGGCCAGCGACCACTGGAAGAACGGAATGCCGGCAACGTAGGCCGCCATCAGTCCGGCGGGGTCCTGCGAATACATCGGGTTGCCGAGCCAGGCACCGAAGTTGGTCACGGTGAAGAACAGCACCGCACCTGCGAGCGAATAGCCCAGCACGCGGCCGCCGCCGACCCGCCCGCGCAGGCCGAAGCCCATCAGGGTGGTCAGCGCGATGCAGCCGTACACCAGCCAGATGCCGGCGCCGGAGAACCACTGCGCGTAAAGACCGCCGTGCATGGAGGACAGCACGAGGTCGGACACGAACAGACCGGCCAGCGGCACGATCAGCGCCCAGCTGCGGTTGGCGAAGTAGGCGCCGCCGAACAGCGCGATGGCCGCCACCGGCGAGAAATTCGGCGGATGCGGCAGCACGCGGGTCAGCGCGGCGAGCACGATCAGGGCGGCGAGCACCAGCGGGCCGGGAGCGAAGATCGAGGAGGCAACGGGACGGTTCATCAGTGTCTGGGAGCAGGCCGGCAGGAGCCGTTAGCATAGCGCAATGGCCGACCTTCCCCCTTCCGCGGACCGCCCCGCGACCCATGACGTGCTGATCGTCGGCGGTGGCCTGGTGGGCGCCAGCCTGGCGATCGCGCTGGAACACAGCGGGCTCGATGTCGGCCTGCTCGAGGCGGCCGCACCGGGATCGCTGCCGGCGGTGTTCGACGAGCGCAACCTGAGCTTCGGCGAGGCGACGGTCAATGCGCTGACCGCACTCGGGGTGATGCAGAAGCTGCGCACGCCGGGTGGTCCGATCGAGCGCATCCATGTAAGTCGCCGCGGCGACTTCGGTCGCAGCGTCATGCACGCGCGCGATTACGGCCGCGAGGTGTTCGGCCGGGTGGTGGTCGCGCGTGATTTCGGCGAGGCACTGGAAGCGCGGCTGGCGGAACTGGATGGTCTCCGTCGCTACCGGCCCATGCGCTTCGTCGACCTCGGCGCAGTGGAGGACGGGTACCGCGCCGTCACCGTCGCCGACGATGCCGGTGAACGCGTGCTGCGCACGCGGCTGCTGGTTGGCGCGGACGGCACCGCCAGCGCGGTGCGTGCCGCGCTGGGCATCGAGGTGGACCGACACGACTACGGACAGAGCCTGTTCGTCACGCGCATGCGGGCGGCCCGCACGCCCGACGGCACCGCCTACGAGCGCCTCGGCGACGACGGCCCGACCGCGCTGCTGCCGCGCGGCGACGGGCATTACGGGTTGATCCACGGCGTCGCACGGGAGGATGCCGGGGCGGTCGAGGCACTGGATGAAGCGGAATTCCTGGAGCGCGCGCAGGACGCTTTCGGCTGGCGCGTCGGACGGTTCATCGCCTGCGGCCAGCGCAGCGTCTATCCAATCGCGCGCGTGGTCGCGCATCGGCAGGTCGCCGAGCGGGCGGTGCTGATCGGCAACGCCGCCCAGACTATCCATCCGGTCGGCGCACAGGGCTTCAACCTCGGCCTGCGCGATGCACTCACGCTGGCCGAGCTGGTCGCTCCGCGCCGGCACGATGGCGATACCGTCGAAGATGCCGGTGCATCCGACCCTGGCGATACCGACGTGCTGGCGCGTTACGTCGAACGGCGCGGTGCCGACCGCAGTCGCACGCTGGCGTTCTCCGACGGGTTGGCACGGGTGACCGCCAATCCGGCCGGCGTGATGCGGCCCTTGCGCGGCCTCGGCCTGTTCGCGCTCGACCGCTTGCCCGCCTTGCAGGCGGCCCTGGTCGGCGGCGCGCTGGGATATCGCGGTGACGTGCCGGCGTTGTGCCGGGCCCCGGGGCTGGCCGGATGAGCCGGCAGCCGATGCTCGACGTCGTGGTGGTCGGTGCAGGCGTGGTCGGTGCGGCGACCGCACTGGCGTTTGCGCGCGACGGATTGCGGGTGGCATTGGTGGAATCGCGCGAGCCCGCGCGCTGGCAGGCGTCCGCGCCGGACCTGCGGGTCTACGCGTTCGCACCGGACAACGCCGCGCTGCTGGACGATCTGGGCGTGTGGGATTCGATCCGTGCCGCGCGCCTGCAGCCCTACCGCGCGATGCGCATCTGGGATGCCGCCGGTGGCGGCGAGCTGGTGTTCGACGCCGATCGCCTCGGGCAGGCGCAACTGGGTTGGATCGTCGAGAACGGTCTGCTGGTCGACCGGTTGTGGGCCGCGCTCCCGGGCGCGGGGGTCGAGTTGCACTGCCCGGACGCCGCAACCGCGTTGGAGCAGGATGACGACGGCGCCGTGCTTGCGCTCCAATCGGGCCGGCGCCTGCGCGCGCGGCTGGTGGTCGCGGCCGACGGCGCCGACTCGCCGGTGCGCGCCATGGCCGGCATCGAGGCACCGCGGCATGACTATGGCCAGCGTGGCCTGGTCGCCTACATCGACCACGAGCAGCCGCACCAGGCGACCTGCTGGCAGCGGTTCCTTCCGGGCGGGCCGCTGGCGTTCCTGCCCTGTACCCACGACGCGGGGCGGCCGCGCAGCTCGATCGTATGGAGCCTGCCCGAATCGGAGGCGACGCGGCTGTTGGCGGTGGACGAGCCTGCGTTCCTGGCCGAGCTCGCGCATGCGTTCGACGGCCCGCTCGGCGGCTTGGTGGCGACCTCCAGCCGTGCCGCATTCCCGCTTCGCCGGCAACTGGCACGCAGCCAGGTGGCCGGCCGGGTTGTGCTGGTGGGCGACGCGGCGCACGCGGTGCACCCGCTGGCCGGGCAGGGCGTGAACCTCGGCTTGCGCGACGTGGCCGCGTTGCGGTCGGCGCTGGCCGAACCCATCAGTCGCGGTGGCGACGTCGGTCGTCCGGCGAGGCTGCAACGCTGGGCGCGTGCGCGGCGCAGCGACAATGCGCTGTCGGCCTATGCGTTCGAGGGCATCAACCGGCTGTTCTCGAACGATGCGCTGGCGCCAACGCTGTTGCGCGGAAGGCTGCTTGGTGCGGCCGGCAAGGTGGGGCCGCTGACGCGCGCGCTGTGGCGCCACGCCGCCGGGATCTGACCCCGGACACGACGACGCCCCGCACGGGGCGGGGCGCCGGGAGACTCCAACACGCGGGGCGGTTGGTCAATCCGCGGTGCGGTGATCCAGTTCTGCCTCGCTCAACAGCCCGTTGCGGTCGGCGTCGAGCGTGTCGAACCGCGCCGTCAGCCGTGCGTCCGCACTGGCTTCCGAACGGCTGATGCCGCCGTCGCCATCGAGGTCGACGCTGACGAAGTCGACCATCGGCGGGGTGGGCTTATGCTCGAGATTGGCTTTCACCGCGACATCGACGACCGGCGCGGGCACTGGCGCTACCGCCGGCACCGCGGGAACCGCCGGCATGGCCGGCACGGCAGGCACACCCGCAACGCCCGGATCAGCCGGGACCGCTGGTACTGCAGGCACGGCGGGCGCAGCGACGGTGGCATCGGCGGTAGCCAGTGCGGCGGCGGTCGCCACCTCGGTCGCGTCGTCGGCGACGGCTCCGGCGATA
>NZ_JBJXHK010000020.1:0-19772 GCF_046638635.1 Lysobacter zhanggongensis | reverse complement strand
CCGCGGCCTCACGGGCGCCGGCGGCCGCCGCGCGCTGCTGCGCACCCAGGTCGGCGGCATTCTTCTGCGCCTGCGCGTCCTCGGCGGCGCGCGACGCATCGATGGCGGCAGCCTGGGCGTCGATCGAGGCCTGGTCGGCTATCTCGGCAGTCGCTTCGGCGGCGAGTTCCCCGCGCAGGCTGGCGGCGGGCGTGTCACTGATGGATTCGGCGACGATCGCCGCCTCCTGGGCCGCCTCGGCCTTCAGCCTGGCCTGCTTGGCCGCTTCCAGCGCGACCTCCGCCTCCGCGGTCGCCTCGGCCTTGGCCTCGGCATCACTCATCGTGTCCTGCGCCATCACAGCGCCGCTGGTGCCCAGCGCGGCAAGCAGCGCGAGCGTCAGTACATGGGTCCGGTTGTTCATGGAGCAGCCCTCACGGGTGGGAAGAGGGGCGATCCTGTGGTCTGCGGGGTCAACCCGCCGTGTAAGTGGCCAATGCGCGCTGAACCCCGGCCTGCGGGCACCTGAACGGCGCTGCCGGGTTCGGCGCGGGCGTCAGCGCGGCCTGGCGAACACCGTGATCTCCTCACGGTCGTGGTAGAGCTGCCGGGCGCGCACCACCAGCGGCCGGTGGGCCTGGTGCTCGAACGCTTCCAGGCAGATGCGTGTCTCTTCCCAGCGCTTCTTCATCGGAAGCTTGAGGTTGAAGATCGCGTGCCGGCACCAGTCCTCGCGGAACCAGGTGGCCATCCGGTCGGCGACGCGGCGCGGCTGCTCCACCATGTCGCAGACCATCCAGTCCAGGCGGCGGCGCGGCTGCCACTGGAAGCCGTCCTCGCGCAGGTGGTCGACCCGGCCGCTGTCGAGCAGGGCCTGCCGCAGTGGTCCGTTGTCGACCGCGGTGACCTTCATGCCGTGGCGCATCAGCACCCAGGTCCAGCCACCGGGAGCGGCGCCGAGGTCGGCGGCCTGCATGTTGTCGCGGACCAGGCGCTCGCGCTCGTCATCGTCGAGCAGGGTCAGCAGGGCTTCCTCGAGCTTCAGCGCCGAACGGCTGGGCGCATCGGGGTGCATGCGCAGCCGCGGGATGCCCAGCGGCCAAGGCGAGCTGTCGTCCGGATCGCTGGTGGCCAGCACGATGTGGTGGCCGCTCAGGAAAATCACGTGCAGGCGCGGCCGGCGGGGATCGTCCTGGGCGGTCAGCCGGCCCGCCTTGCGCAGCGCCGGTCGCAGCGCGTTGCCGAAGCTGCGCGCGAGCCCGGCCAGCGGCTTGCCGGTGTCGGAATCGGGGTGCTCGAGCCAGAGGTCGCCGAACGGCGCGGTCGGGCCGAGTGCTTCCAGCGCGTCCAGCAGCGGGGTGATGCGGTCGGTCGGGTCCAGCCCCCGCAGGTCGGCCAGGCGCACCAGCTTCTGCCGGGCGAACACGAGTCGCTCGAACGGCAAGGCTCGCGAGAGTGCAGCGCCATCCTCGCCGATGAACTCGACGAAGCCGGCGCCACGCTCGGCACGCGCGTAGCCGGGCTGGCCGGCGAGGGCCGCGCGTTCGGTGAGTTCGGCAGCGAGTTCGGGTTCGAAGCCGGCGCGGCACCAGCAGAACAGGGCGTCGGTCATGCCGCCAGTGTGCAGCAGCGGCCGGGGAGGCGATAGTCGCGTCGCTGGCGAGCAGGCCCCGCCACCTCAGTAATTCACGCCGCCGAGTTCGCCGTAGGCACGCAGGACGTCGCGTGCCTGGTCGCGGAGCAGGTCGCGCACGACCTCGATCCCGCGGCGCTCCAGCTCGCCGACCCAGTCCGCCGGCAGCGGGCCTTCGTCGAACTCGGTCAGTGCCTCGGTGTCCTCGCTGCGCGCGCCGATCAGCAGCCGGTCGATGCCGGCCCAGAAGCTGGCGCCGTAGCACTGGCAGCATGGCTGGGCCGAGGTGGCCAGGGTGATGGGGCCTGCGGGCACGCCCGGTTCCAGCTCGTTGAGGCGTGCACGCTGGGTGCGCTGCTGAGCCAGCATGAAGGCCATCGTCTCGGCATGGGCCAGCGAGCAGTTGTGCGGCACCACGCGGTTGACCCCGACCGCGATGATGCGGTCGTCGCGACCGAACACCGCGGCGCCGAACGGTCCGCCGGTGCGTGCCTCGATGTTGCGTCGCGACAGGTCGATCGCCAGCGCCACCTTGTCGGCGTCACCGGTATAGGCAAGCGTGGTGTCGACGGCCTCATGCACCCAGGGCGGAAGCGTCAGGTGGATCTGCGCGTACAGCATCAGTCGAGCAGGGCCCGGCTGTCGCCCTGGCACTGGCCCTGCACGCACTGACAGCTGCTGATCGCCGGAAAGCCGCAGACCGACGCCATGCCGCTCTTCGCGCATGCGGCCTGCACCCCCTCGGGGTCGGTGGGGCTGTTGACGTTCACGCACGCGGGGTAATGGCCGCAGCAGTTGCCGACGTTCTTGACGGTGCAGTCGGCGTCGGTGCTGCAGCTGCGGTCGACCTGCACGGTTCCGCCCGGCTGGCCGACGCCGGCCGCGGGCCGCTCGATCACGCGTGGGGGCAACGGGGTCGAGCGAGGCGGTGGGGCGACCGCATCGGCCGCGTCGCCAGACGTGGGTTGCGTCGCCTCGGGTGCGTTGGCTGGCGAGTTGCCGGCGCTGGTGGTGGGTGCCGCACAGGCAGTCAGCACCAGCGCGCACGCGCCGAAGACGAACGCCAGCAGGCGGTTGCGGAGGGGGGAACAGTCGGTCATCGCCAAACTCCTGTGCGGATCCGGGTCAGATCTTGCCGGCCCAGGTGTCACGCAGCGTGACGCTGCGGTTGAACACCGGGGCGTCGGTCGCGTGGTCACGGCGGTCGGCGACGAAATAACCGAGCCGCTCGAACTGGAACGATTGCTCGGGCGCCGCAGCGGCGGCGGACGGCTCGACATAGCCGCGAGCGGTCCGGCGCGACTCGGGGTTCAGATGGTCCTGGTAGGTCTTGCCGTCACTGTCGTCGTCGGGGTCGGCGACCGAGAACAGGCGGTCGTACAGGCGGATCTCGGCCGGGACGGCGTGGCGCGCGCTGACCCAGTGGATGGTGCCCTTGATCTTGCGGTTGGCGCCTTCCATGCCGGGGCGCGATTCGGGATCGAGCGTGCCGTGCAGTTCGACCACGTTGCCCGCCTCGTCCTTGACCACTTCATCGCAGCGCACGATCCCGGCGCCGCGAAGCCGCACTTCGCCACCGGGGATGAGCCGCTTGAAACCCTTCGGGGGCACTTCGGCGAAGTCATCGCGTTCGATCCACAGTTCATTGGAGAACGGCACCTCGCGGCTGCCGAACGCCTCGTCCTTGGGGTGGTTGGCGAAGCCCAGCGTCTCGACGTGGTCATCGGGCAGGTTGGTCAGCACCAGCTTCAGCGGCTCGACCACGGCCATCCGGCGCGGCGCGGCGACGTCCAGGTCCTCGCGCAGGCAGCCTTCCAGCACCGAGAAGTCGATCAGGGAGTTCTGCTTGCTGACGCCGAGCCGCTCGGCGAACAACCGCAGCGACGCCGGCGTGTAGCCGCGGCGGCGGATGCCCTGCAGGGTCGGCATGCGCGGGTCGTCCCAGCCATCGACCAGCCCGGCCTGCACCAGCGCCATCAGCTTGCGCTTGCTCATCACCGTGTAGTTGAGGTTGGCCCGCGAGAACTCGATCTGGCGCGGCTTGCTGGCCTCGAACGGCAGCCCGTTGGCGGTCAGCGGCTCCAGCAACTCGGGCGAGTGGGCCAGGTCGACCTTGTCGACGCACCAGTCATACAGCGGCCGGTGGTCCTCGAACTCCAGCGTGCACAGCGAGTGGGTGATGCCCTCGATGGCGTCGCTGAGCGAGTGTGCGTAGTCATACATCGGGTAGATCGGCCACGCGTCGCCGGTGTTCTGGTGCGGCACCTTCTTGATCCGGTAGATCGCCGGGTCGCGCAGGTTGATGTTGCCGCTGGCCATGTCGATCTTCGCGCGCAGGGTGCGGCTGCCGTCGGCGAACTCGCCGGCGCGCATGCGGCGGAACAGGTCGAGGTTCTTCTCCACGCCGCGGTTGCGGAACGGCGACTCGCGGCCGGGCTCGGTCAGGCTGCCGCGGTATTCGCGCACCTGCTCGGCGGTGAGGTCGCAAACGAACGCGTCACCCTGCTGGATCAGTTTCTCGGCGCCGCGGTAGAACACCTCAAAATAATCCGAGGCGTGGCGCAGCTCGTGCCACTCGAAGCCGAGCCAGCGGACGTCGTCCTGGATCGCGGCGACGTACTCGGGGTCTTCCTTCACCGGGTTGGTGTCGTCCAGGCGCAGGTTGCAGACGCCGCCGAACTCCGCCGCGATGCCGAAGTCCAGGCAGATCGCCTTGGCGTGGCCGATGTGCAGGTAGCCGTTGGGCTCCGGCGGGAAGCGGGTCTTGACCGCCGTGTGCTTGCCGCTGGCGAGGTCGTCGCGGACGATCTGCCGGATGAAGTCCTGGCGGACGGGCGCAGCGCCCGGCGTGGCGGTTTCATCGGCGGCGGGAGGGCGGTTGGAGGACATGCGTCGGCAACAGGCGTGGGGAAGCGGCCAGTTTAGCCGCCCTGCCGATCACGCGGGCGGGCGTATCCTCGCGGTTGACCCGCCGGAGAACGCCATGAAGGTCGTGTACGACGCCGCCAACATCATCGATGCGCACCTGATCCGCCACGCGCTGGAAGCGGCGGAGATCCCGGTGTTCCTCAAAGGAGAGGCGCTGGTTGGCGGAATGGGCGAGTTGCCGCTGTTCGGCGTGGTCCAGGTCTGCGTGCCCGCGTCGGCGTGGCCGGCGGCACGCGAGGTGGTCGAGTCGGTCGGGCTGGGCGCCGCGGCGGCCGATCCCCAAGCGGAAGGGGGCTGGGCCGACGGGGTGCTTCCGGCCTGATCGCACCGCTGTCCGTAGCGTGCCTCAGCCGGCGGCGGGCGGTTCCAGCAACCCCGGCGACAACCCGCGGAACTCCTCGGCCAACTGCCGGAGGAAGCCGTCCATCGCCGAGCTCCTGCGCCACACCATCGCGATCCGCCGGTGCGGCGCGCTGCCCTGGAACGGCACCAGTGCGATGTCCGGCGAGGGCGGCACCGGCGGCTGCACCGCCAGCACCGGCAACAACGTGATGCCGACCCCGGCGGCCACCATCTGCCGCAGGGTTTCCAGGCTGGTGGCGCGGAACCCGTCGCGCTCGTCCGCGCCGGCCATCCGGCACACCTCCAGCGCCTGGTCGCGCAGGCAGTGGCCCTCCTCGAGCAACAGCAGGTGGCGGTCGTCGAGTGCGTCCAGCGCAAGGTCGCGCTGCCCCGCCAAGGGGTGGTCGGCCGGTACCGCCAGCACGAAGGGTTCGTCGAACAGGGGTTCGAGGTGGAGCTGCTCGTCGTGCAGCGGCAATGCAAGGATGCCGGCATCCAGGCGACCATCGCGCAGCCGCTCCAGGATCTGGTCGGTCTTCTCCTCGACCAGCAGCAGTTCCAGCCGCGGGAAGCGCTTGCGCACGCCGGGCAGTACATGCGGCAACAGGTAGGGCGCCAGGGTCGGGAACAGGCCGAGCTTGACCGTGCCGGCCTCCGGGTCCTGGCTGCGCCGGGCGATCTCGCCCATCTGCTCGACCTCGGCGATCACCCGGCGCGCGCGCTGGGCGATGTCCAATCCGACCGGCGTGAGCATCACCCGTCGCGGCGCCCGCTCGACCAGTGCGACGCCGAGCTCGTCCTCGAGCTTGCGGATCTGGGTCGACAGGGTCGGTTGGCTGACGAAGCACGCCGCCGCCGCGCGGCCGAAGTGCCGGTGGTCGGCCAGGGCAACCAGGTATTTGAGGTCGCGCAGGTTCATGGCGTGGTCGGCCGGGCCGCGACCCGCACGGACGGGTCGCGGCGAAGGCTCAGGCGGCCTGCTGCTGCTCGGGCGCGGAGGTGCGGATCAGGTGGTCGAACGCGCTCAGCGCGGCGGTGGACCCAGCGCCCATCGCGATCACGATCTGCTTGTACGGCACCGTGGTCGCGTCGCCGGCGGCGAACACGCCCGGGACCGAGGTCGCACCGCGCTCGTCGATCACGATCTCGCCGCGCGGGCTCAGCTCCACCGTGCCCTTCAACCACTCGGTGTTGGGCAGCAGGCCGATCTGGACGAAGATGCCGGCGAGTTCGACCGTCTGCGACTCGCCGGAGCTGCGGTCCCTGTAGACCAGTCCGGTGACCCGCTGGCCGTCGCCGAGCACCTCGGTGGTCTGCGCGTTGAGCAGGATGTCGACGTTGCCTAGGCTGCGGAGCTTGCGCTGCAGCACCTCGTCGGCACGCATGCGGGTGTCGAACTCGATCAGGGTGACGTGCTCGACGATGCCGGCCAGGTCGATGGCCGCCTCCACGCCGGAGTTGCCGCCGCCGATCACCGCCACGCGCTTGCCCTTGAACAGCGGGCCGTCGCAGTGCGGGCAGTAGGCCACGCCCTTGTTGCGGTATTGCTCCTCGCCGGGCACGCCCATCTGGCGCCAGCGTGCACCGGTCGACAGGATCACGCTGCGCGACCGGAGCGAGGCGCCGTTCTCGAGCTGCACCTCGATCAGACCGCCGGGCTCGCTGGCCGGAACCAGCGCGGTTGCGCGCTGCAGGTTCATCACGTCGACGTCGTACTCGCGGACATGCTGCTCCAGCGCCACGCCGAGCTTGGGACCCTCGGTGTACTGCACCGAGATGAAGTTCTCGATCGCGAGCGTGTCGAGCACCTGGCCGCCGAAGCGCTCGGCCGCGACGCCGGTGCGGATGCCCTTGCGCGCGGCGTAGATCGCCGCCGCCGCGCCGGCCGGACCGCCGCCGACCACCAGCACGTCGAACGCGTCCTTGGCCCTGATCTTCCCGGCCTCGCGCTCGGCGGCGCCGGTGTCGAGCCGGGCGACGATCTGCTCGATGGTCATCCGGCCCTGGTCGAACGGCTTGCCGTTGAGGAACACGGTCGGCACCGACATCACTTCGCGCGCCTCGACCTCGTCCTGGTACAGCGCGCCGTCGATGGCGACGTGGTGGATGTTGGAATTCAGCACGCTCATCAGGTTCAGCGCCTGCACCGTGTCCGGGCAGCTCTGGCAGGACAGCGACATGAACGTCTCGAAACGGAACTCGCCTTCGAGGTCGCGGACCTGGTTCGCCAGTTCCTCCTCGATCTTGGGCGGGTGGCCGCCGACCTGCAGCAGCGCCAGCACCAGCGAGGTGAACTCGTGGCCCATCGGAATCGCGGCGAAGCGCACGCCGACGTCGGTGCCGGCGCGGTTGATCGCGAACGACGGCTTGCGCGCGTCATCGCCGTCGCGCCGGGTGATCCTGTCCGACAGCGAGGCGATGTCCGACAGCAGCGCGTCGAGTTCGCGCGACTTGTCGCTGTCGTCGAGGGAGGCGACCAGCTCGATCGGCTGGGTCAGTTTTTCCAGGTAGGCCGACAACTGGGCCTTGAGATTGGCGTCGAGCATGGCGATGGCTCCAGTGCGTGGATTCGGGGAGGGTGTGACGTTTGCAGGAGCGGCCTGGGCCGGGGGAGGGAGCCGGGAGGGAGAAACCGGCGACAGCGCAGGCCGCTTTTGCAAACACCAGGCGGCGGGGAGCGCCCCGGCGGGAGGCCGGGGCGCGCCGGGGGTCAGATCTTGCCGACCAGGTCGAGCGACGGCTTCAGGGTCTCGGCGCCTTCCTGCCACTTGGCCGGGCACACCTCGCCCGGGTGGCTGGCGACGTACTGGGCAGCCTTGACCTTGCGCAGCAGCTCACTGGCGTCGCGGCCGATGCCGTTGTCGTGGATCTCGCACAACTTGATCTGGCCTTCCGGGTTGATCACGAAGGTGCCACGCAGGGCCAGGCCCTCTTCCTCGATCATCACGTCGAAGTTGCGGGTGATCGTGCCGGTCGGGTCGGCCAGCATGGTGTAGTTGACCTTCTTGATCGCCTCGGAGGTGTCGTGCCAGGCCTTGTGCGAGAAGTGGGTGTCGGTCGACACGCTGTAGATCTCGACACCGAGCTTCTTGAACTCCTCGTACTTGTCGGCCAGGTCCTCGAGCTCGGTCGGGCAGACGAAGGTGAAGTCGGCCGGGTAGAACACGACCACGGACCACTTGCCCTTCAGGTCGGCTTCGGTCACTTCGATGAACTTGCCCTGCTTGAAGGCCTGGGCCTTGAACGGCTTGATTTCGGTATTGATCAGGGACATGCGTCGGTTCCTTCTCTATGGGTGGTTGGGAGGGGTGGGTGAGTCGATGGGGGCCATGTTAGGTCCGCCTATCGCTTTCGTAAAATCGATTGATGGAATTGTATTGATAGGTTTCATCTATCGGTACCGCGCCCGGCGACCCGTAAAGCATGGGTCGCCGGGCGTTAGGCACGTGCGAGCAGGCCGCCCATGACGATCGTCATGCGTGCGCGACCGCCCCGGCCCGTTAAGGTCGGCCAGTCATCCAGCCGGGGAACGCCATGCTTCGCATCCGCCATATCGCCTGCGCCGTCGCGCTGGCGCTGACCGCTCCTTCCGTAGCAATGGCCCAGGCCGACGTCGCGACGGACACGACCGACGCCGCGGTACCGACGGGCCAGTTGCCCCGCACGGTGGTGCCCGGGCTGGTCGAACTGGAGCTCAGGCTCGACCCGGGCCAGGAGCGCTTCTCCGGCCGCACCGTGATCCATGCGGATGTCGCCCGACCGACCGACGTCGTCTGGATGCATGGGCGGGACCTCGACATCCGCAGCGCCGAGGCGGTGCTCCCGGACGGCCGCCGCATCGCGCTGGAGGACGAGCAGGTGCACGTCTCGGGCGTGCTGAAGTTGGCGGCTGCCGGGACCATCCCGGCCGGCGACGTCGACATCGAGATCGCTTTCGAGGCGCCCTACGGCAACCTGATGGGCGCCTACCGGGTCAAGCCGGACGGCGAGGACTACGTGGTCACCCAGATGGAACCGCTGGGCGCGCGCAGCACTTTTCCCGGCTTCGACGAGCCGAGCTTCAAGCAGCCCTGGGACGTGACCCTGATCGTCCCGGCCGACGACGTCGCCCTGTCCAACGGCCCGGAGGTCAGCACCGAAACCCTCGCGGACGGCTGGAAGAAGGTCACCTTCAAGCGGACCGAAGCGCTGCCGAGCTACCTGCTGGCGTTCGTGGTCGGCCCGTGGGACGTACCGGTGGGGCAGGACATCGCGCCGCACGGCCCGCGCACCACGCCAGTGCCGCTGCGCGGGGTCGCGGCCAAGGGGCAGGGCGCCCGCATGCGTTACTCGCTGGAGAACACCCCACCGATGATCCATGCGATGGAGGACTACTTCGGCACGCCGTACCCGTTCGCCAAGCTCGACAACGTCGCCGCGCCGGACTTCGGCGCCGGCGCGATGGAGAACGCCGGGCTGATCATCTACCGCGACACCCTGATGCTGATCGACGAGGACGCATCGGTCGGCCAGCGGCAGAGCTTCTGGGGCGTGAGCGCGCACGAACTCGCCCACCAGTGGTTCGGCAACCTGGTCACGATGGAGTGGTGGGACGACCTGTGGCTCAACGAGGCGTTCGCGACCTGGATGGGCAACAAGATCACCGGCCAGCTGCAGCCCGACTTCCACACCGACCGCAACATCCTCGAGGGCGGTCTGCGCGCGATGGGTGCCGACAGCCTTGCCAGCACCCGCCGCATCCACCAGCCGATCAGCAACTTCACCGAGATCTCGTCGGCTTTCGACGGCATCACCTATCAGAAGGGTGGCGCGGTGCTGTCGATGTTCGAGAACTACGTCGGCGAAGAGGCGTTCCGCGATGGCGTGCGTGCGTACCTGGCGGCCAACGCCCGTGGCAACGCGACCAGTACCGACCTGATCGATGCCATCGCCGCGCAGAGCGATGAACCCGAAGGCGTCAAGCGCGCCTTCCTGAGCTTCATCGACCAGCCTGGCGTGCCGATGGTCAAGGTCGATGTCGACTGCGCCGATGGCAAGGCGCCGGCGCTGGTGCTGCAGCAGCAGCGCTACCTGCCGCTGGGTTCGACCGCCAGCGCCGGGCAGGCCTGGGGCATCCCGATGTGCGTGCGCTACGCCGCCGACGGCACCGTGCACGAGCAGTGCGGCCTGGTCGAGGGCGCGCAGGCGCGGTTCGAGCTGGAGCAGGCGCAGTCCTGCCCCGCGTGGGTGATGCCGAACGCGCACGGCGACGGCTACTACCGGTTCGCACTGGCGCCGAAGTGGCAGCAGGCGCTGTCGGGCGCATTCGCCGACCTCGACGAGCGCGAACAGCGCGTCTACGCCGACTCGGCCGCCGCGGCATATGGCGCCGGCGAGCTGACCGTCGCGCAGATGATCGCCGCACTGCCGCAGTTCGCGACCGCCCGGTCGCGCCAGACGGCCACCGCCGGCATGGGCAACGTCGGCTGGATCGAGGACCACCTGCTGACCGACGAGGCGTCGCGTGCGGCGCTGCGCGCCCGCTTCGCCGACATCTACCGGCCGCGGTTGCAGTCGCTGGGCATGGTGTCGAAGGACGGTGAGAGCGACGACGATCGCCTGCTGCGCAGCACCCTGATCGGCTACTTCGCCGAAACGCTCGAGGACCCGGCGGTGCGTTCCGACTTCGTCCAGCGTGGCAACGCGGTGCTCGGCCTGGGCGGCGACGGCAAGCTGGATCCGGACGCGGTCGTGCAGGACCTGCGCGACACCGCGGTGTCGGTGGCGGTGCAGGATGGCGGCCCGGCCGCGTTCGACCTTGCCGAGAAGCACCTGCGCGCCAGCCAGGACGCGGTGATCCGGCGCGAGCTGCTGTCGGCCATGGGCAGCGTGACCGACCCGGCGCTGGCCCGGCGCGCGCGTGCGTTCGTGCTCGAGCCGGGCCTGCTGCGGCTCAACGAGATCTACTACGTGATCTTCAGCCAGGCCGGTGAACCGGAAAACCGCGCCGCGCTGCGTGAGTGGCTGGAGGCCAACTACGACGCACTGCAGGCGAAGATGGCCCCGGGCGGTTCGGCCATCGCCAGTGCCTACGCAGCCGGAATGTGCAGCACCGCGGAAGCCGACGCATTGCAGCAGCGCTTCGCCAAGCGCATGGAGACCATCGAGGGTGGACCGCTGGACCTGCGGCAGACGGTCGAAGGCATCGGCCTGTGCGCCGCCGCCAGGTCCGCGCGCATGGGGCAGCCGATCGAGTAGGCCCGACGACCCGGGACGGAGGCGGCCGCGTCGCCCCCGTCCCCTGGCCGCAAAGCGCTCGTCTCCCCGCGTAGGATGGCCGGCCCTGCATGCCGCCAACCCGACCCGTTCCATGCCGCGCATCGACGCCATTCTCCGCGACGCCCGCACCGGGCTTGAGCCCGGCGACGCCGAGGCACTGCTGTGCCACGTGCTGGGCCGGCCGCGCAGCTGGCTTTACGCGCACGGCGACGATGAGCTCGACGAGGCCGGTGCAACAGCGTTCGACGCATTGCTCGCTCGACGCCGCGATGGCATGCCGGTCGCCTACCTCACGGGCCGGCGGGGCTTCTGGCGCTTCGATCTCAATGTCGGCCCGGCGACGCTGATCCCGCGCCCGGAAACCGAACTGCTGGTCGAGCTCGCGCTCGAGCGGATGCCCAGCGACCGTCCGCTGCGCGTGGCCGACCTGGGCACTGGTACGGGCGCCATCGGGCTGGCACTCGCGTTCGAGCGGCCCGGGGCCGAGGTGATCGCCACCGATGCCAGCGACGCCGCGCTCGAAGTGGCCGCCGGCAACGCGGTGAGGCTGGGGGTCGGCAATGTCACCTTCCGCCACGGCGACTGGCTCGCGCCGCTCGCAGGCGAACGGTTCGACCTGATCGCCAGCAACCCGCCGTACATCGCCGAAGGTGACCCGCACCTGGCACGCGGCGACCTGCGCTTCGAGCCGCCCACCGCGCTCGCGTCGGGCGTCGATGGCCTCGACGCGATCCGGGTGATCGCCGCCGGCACCCCCGCGCACCTCGTGCCGGGCGGCTGGTTGCTGGTCGAACACGGCTACGACCAGGGGCAGCCCGTGCGCGCGCTGCTGGAGGCTGCCGGGTTCGAGGCGGTCGCCACTGCCACCGACCTCGAGCACCGCGACCGCGTCACCCTGGGGCGGCGTCCCGGCCCGGCTGCGACTCGCGCACCGCGCGGCTAGACTGGGCGGCCCACCGCACCGAGCCCTGGCATGCGCAGCCTGTATCCCGAGATCCAGCCCTACGACACCGGCACCCTTCCCGTCGACGAGCGCCACACGCTCTACTACGAGCAGTGCGGCAACCCGGAAGGCAAACCGGTGGTGTTGTTGCACGGTGGACCGGGTGGCGGCTGCAGCGACAAGATGCGTCGCTTCCACGACCCGGAGAAGTACAGGATCGTGCTGTTCGACCAGCGCGGCAGCGGCCGCTCCACCCCGCATGCGGACCTGGTCGACAACACCACGTGGCACCTGGTCGAGGACATCGAGACGCTGCGGGTCAAGCTGGGCATCGACCGCTGGCAGGTGTTCGGCGGCAGCTGGGGCTCCACCCTCGCGCTGGCCTATGCCGAGACCCACCCCAAGCGGGTCACCGAACTGGTCCTGCGCGGCATCTTCATGCTGCGCCGCTGGGAACTGGAATGGTTCTACCAGGAGGGTGCCAGCCGGCTGTTCCCGGAAGCCTGGGAGCACTACATCAAGGCAATCCCGGTGACCGAGCGGCATGACCTGATCAGCGCGTTCCACCGCCGCCTGACCAGCGACGACGACAAGACCCGCCTCGCCGCCGCCAAGGCCTGGAGCGTGTGGGAAGGCGCCACCAGCTTCCTGCATATCGACGAGGACTTCGCCAACAGCCACGAGGACCCGCAGTTCGCGCTGGCGTTCGCGCGCATCGAGAACCACTACTTCGTCAACAGCGGGTTCTTCGAGGTCGACGACCAGCTGTTGCGCGATGCCGGCAACCTCGCCGACATCCCGGGCGTGATCGTGCATGGCCGCTACGACGTGGTCTGCCCGGTGCAGAACGCGACCGACCTGCACAAGGCCTGGCCAAAATCGGAACTGGTGATCACCCCGGCATCGGGGCACTCGGCGTTCGAGGCCGAGACGGTCGACGCGCTGGTGCGCGCGACCGACGCGTTCGCCTGACGCGCGTCCGCATCGCGGCCCTCAACGGGCGTCGGCGCGACGCCCGCGTGGCGCACGGGATCCGGGTTGGCGAGCGCTACCGGCTCAGGCCGGCGTGCCGTCGGGGTTGTGGTCGATCATCCACAGCCCCGCCCACAGCTTGAGGTCCAGCTCGAAGCCTTCGGCCTGCTTGCGCATCAGCCAGGCCGGTGCCTGCGAGCGCGGCACCGTGTGCACGGTGATGTCTTCGTTGTCGACGCCGCCACCTTCACCCACGCGGGTCAGGTCGAGCGCCCGCACGAAGGCGATCCGCTCGCTGCTCATGCCCGACGAGGTCGGCCCCACCAGCAGCACGTCCACGCGCGCCGGTTGCCAGCCGGTCTCCTCGATGAGCTCGCGATGGGCCGCGGCCTCCAGGGTGTCGTTGGCGTGGTCGTCGCCGACCAGCCCGGCCGGCATCTCGATCGTGCGACGGCCCAGCGGCACCCGGAACTGCTCGACGAACAGGACCTCGTCGTCGGGCGTGACCGCGATGATGATCACCGCCATGCCGTTGCCGTGCGTGCGCTCGGCGTACTCCCAGCGGCCGCGCCGGACCATTCGCAGCCAGGGGCCTTCGTAGAGGATTTCGGGGGTGTCGTCGTCGTGCTCGCTCATGCCGGTGATCCTAACCGGCGACGGCGTCCACGACACCGCCGCCGCTCAGGCCGGGGCGAACGCGACGCCGGCGGCCTCGTGCAGGCGCCGGCGCGTCATCGGTCCGAAGCGGAGCGCGTCGCACAGCCGACCCAGCTGCCCGCCATCGGCCGCATTGCGGGCGAAATGGGCGTCCGCACCGTCGAGTGGCACGTCGCAGGCGATGGTCGCCAGTTGCCGGCACAACAGCGCCTGCGCGCGGTGTGCCCGCAGACGGGCCGCGCAGCTTGCGGCGCCACGCAGGCGCAGGAAGGGCACTTCCTCGACCCGCTCCAGCAAGGCATCCAGGCTGCCGAAGTGCGCCAGCAGCGCGGCCGCGGTCTTGGCGCCGATGCCGGGCACCCCGGGGATGTTGTCGACCGCATCGCCGGTCAGGCCGAGGTAGTCGGCCAGCTGGTGCGCCTGCACGCCATGGCGCGCCGGCACCCCGACCGCGCCCCAGCGCTGGCCCCGGGCGAAGTCCCACTGCTCGTCGTGCTCGCCGAGCAGTTGCGACAGGTCCTTGTCCGCCGACACGATCACCGACCGGAACCCGTGGCGGCGCGCGCGGTGGCAGGCGCTGCCGATCAGGTCGTCGGCCTCGTACTCGACATGGGCCAGCACGCTGAGCCCGAGTGCAATGCATAAAGCCTTGCACTGTCCGAACTGGCGCCTGAGTTCCTCCGGCGCGGGCTCGCGGTTGGCCTTGTAGGCCGGGTAGAGCGCATTGCGGAAACACGAGTCCAGCGCCTCGTCGAAGGCGATCGCGATGTGCTGTGGCCGGGTCCGGTCCAGCAGCTCCAGCAGGAACCGGGCGAAGCCGTGGACCGCATTGGTCGGCCAGCCGTCGCTGTCGCGGAAATCGTCGGGCATCGAGTGCCAGGCCCGGAACACGTAGAGGCTGGCATCGACCAGGTAAAGCGTGTTGACCGGCGCGTGCCCGGCGCGCACGTCACCGTCCATCACGGTCGCCATTGGACCAGCAGGTCGGCCGGGTCGGGGCGCTCGCGCTCGGGCACGTCGATCTTCGGCGTGCCCAGGTGGATGAAACCGATCACGTGCTCGTCGTCCTGCAGCCCCAGCATCCGGGCAACCTCGCGGTCGTAGGCGGCCCAGCCGGTCAGCCAGCAGCCGCGGAAGCCGACCGCCTGCGCCGCCTGAAGCAGCGCAAAGCAGGTGCACCCCGCGGTGAGCAGGCGCTCGCGCTCGGGGATCTTTGCGTCGGGGCCGAGCCGCGCGACCGCCACCACGATCACCGGCGCATGCAGCCAGCGGCTGCGGTCCTTGTCGAGCACCGCCGCGCTGACGTCGGGGTCGACCACGTGGTGGCGCTTCGCCAGAAGCTCGCCGAAGACCTTGCGGGCCTCGTCGCGCAGGGTGATGTAACGGAACGGCACGCGCTTGCCGTGGTCGGGCACCCGCACCGCGCTGCGCAGCAACCGCAGCAGCGTGGCGTCGTCCGGGCCGGGGGCCTGGAGTTGGATCGCCGGCACCGAAAGCCGGCCGTCGAGGGCCGCCAGCGGGTCCGATACTGAATCGGGCGGCGGAATGGAAAACGCCCGCGGGACGGGCGTATGGTGGTCATTGGGTGACATGGGTCACAGGTTCGTAACGACGCGGGGTCATTGACCCATATTGCCACTATGCTCCGACCCACGTCCTGACCGACCCGTCGCGTCACTTTCTGTCCGGGGAACGCTTCCGTGTCCATTCAACCGCTTGATTCGGCTCGTACTTCGCGTACCGACCCGATGCGCGTGCTCGAAGAGGTCAAACGCCTCGCGCTCGAGTTGCTGGGCGGATTGCCGGCCACGCTGTATCCGGACATCGAAGAAGCACTGAAGACCGCGGTCCATGACGACGATGGGCGCGACGCGCCGCAGTTGCTGTACCAGAACCAGGCCGCCCTCTGGGTGCTCCGCCAGCACCAGTCGGCCCATGTCATGCGCTACCGGCAGAACGTCGGGCAGGGCTTCGACGAGTTCCGCGCGCTGCGCATCCGCAACCGCGGCGAGCTGCCGCTGGGGCTGATCGACGAGAGCCAGATCGACTTCCACCTGGCCGGGCAGAACCTCGCCGAGTCGCTGGGCCACCGTTTCAAGGCGATGCTCGAGCAACTGCGCGGCCGCCTCCAGGTCGTCACGACCGTGCTCGGCCTTCCGCCGATCCCGAATCCGGTGGGTCCGACCCGGCTGGCCGATGCCTTCGTCGAGACCTTCACCGACGAGCAGATCCCCGCGGCGCTGCGCGCGCTGCTGTTCGGCCATTACGAGCGCGAGCTGGGCAAGGTGCTCGGCGAGTTCTACGCGCAGGTCAACGAACTGCTTGCCCGCAGCGGTTTCGGTGGCAGTGTCGAGCAGCCGCCGGCGGCGCCGGCCATGCGTCGGCCGATCCCGTCTCCGGCGCCCGCGGGACCGACTGACTCGCCCTATGCCGATACCTACGGGCACGGCGGGGGACCAGTTCCCGGACAGGCCGGCGTCGCCGGAGGCCAGTCCGCCGGATGGAATCCCGACGCTGCCGGCGCCACCGGTTACGGCATGGGTGGCCAGGGCGGCGCAGCAGGTACGGGAGCAGGCACCGGAACCGGTGGTGGTTACGGCGCCGAAATGGGACATGGCACCGCAGGCTCGGCGCCAGGCCAGCCGAGGCAGCCCGGCCACCCGGGTACTGGCGACCGGGCTGCACCCACCAGCGCCGAGCTCGGCGAACTGCGGCAGATGCTCCACGCCTGGCGCGATGGCCGCATGGCGCCCACGACGCCCGCCACCGGCGCACCCGTGCAGCAACCGGGTTCGCGCCGCGAACTGCGGGTGGACGAGGTCGTCAGCGTCGCCTCGCTGCTGCAGGGCGAGCCTTCCGACGTCTTTGCCCGGGCGCTGGCCGGTTCCGGCCGACTGGCGACCGCGATCCGCGACCAGCTCAACGACGGCTCCCGCCGGTTGGGCCTGGATCCCGAGCACATCCGTTTCAGTGGCGATGAGGAGGATGCGATCGACCTGGTCGCGTTGCTGTTCGACTCGCTGTTCCAGAGCCACCACCTGCAGGACCGTGCCCGCCGGCTGTATGCGCGTCTGGTGCTGCCGTTCGTCAAGGTGGCCCTGACCGACCAGAGCCTGTTCGTGCAGCCCGCGCATCCGGCGCGGCGCCTGCTGGATGCGATCACCGAGGCCTGCGCCGGCAACAAGGGCGAGACCCCGCAGGAACGCGAGCTGCTGGACCGCGCCGCGGCCGCGTCGCAGCGGGTGGTCGCCGAGTACAACGAGGACCTTGCGATCTTCGAGACCGCGCACGCCGAGCTGGACGCGTTGCTGCAGCAGCAGCGCCGTCGCATCGAGCTGCAGGCCGAGCGGGCCGCCAAGGCCACGTTCGGGCGCGAGCGGCTGTCGAACGCGCGCGAGCAGGCGGACAGCGTCCTCGCACGCCGGCTGGCCGCGCCGCCGCTGAGCCGCGGGGTTGCCGAATTCCTCACCGGTTCCTGGCGCCACCACCTGGTCCAGGTCCTGCTGCGCGAGGGTGGCGAGAGCGAGCGCTACCGCGAGGCCATCGCCCTGGGTGACGCGCTGGTGGATGCCGATCGGATTGCATCCGAAGGCCGCGGACGCGACCTGGCGACGCGCCTGCTGGCGCTGCAGCCGGCGATCATCGCCTGCCTGGGCAGCTCCGGCCTCGACCACAGCGCCGCCGAACATGGCCTGGCGGTCCTGGTGAAGGGGCTGATCTACCCGCACGCCCCACGCGACCTGCACGACGCGCCGCCGGCCACCCCGGATGATGACGACGCCGAGCGCGGACTGTGGGTCGCCGGTGGCACCGACACCCTGCGTTTCGACCCGGCGATGGCCGAGCGGATGCGCGCCCTCGAACCGGGCGAGTGGTTGCAGATGACCGACATCCATGGCGAGAGCGTGGACGCCAAGGTGGCGTGGGTCAGCCCGCTGACCGCGCGCCGCCTGCTGGTCAACCGCCGTGGCCTGCGGGTGCTGGTCGCCTCGGCCGAGGAGCTGGCCAGCCTGCATGCGGCCGGCCGCCTGCAACTGGGCTGCGAGCCGACCGCGTTCGAGCAGGCCATGCGCCAGGTGCGCCAGCAGCTGGACCGGGCGGTCGGGCAACACTGACGCCGGCGCATCGCGCCCACGCACCCCATTCGCTACGATGCCCCGACCTCGTCAGGGAGCGTGTGCATGGCCGCAGCATCCGACACACCGGTGACCATCGGCGTGCCCCGCGAGACCGCGCCGGGCGAACGTCGGGTCGCGCTGACACCTGAAACGGCGCGCAAGCTGGCGACCGCGGGCGCGCGCATCCGGATCGAACGCGGCGCCGGGCTGGCTGCCGGGTTCACCGACGAGGCCTACGCCGAGACGGGTGCCGAGCCGGTTGCCGATATTGCGCAGGCACTGGAAGCCGCCGACATCGTCCTGTGCGTGCAGCCGCCCGCGCCGGCGCAACTCTTACGCATGCGGCAAGGCGCGGTCCTGATCGGCCTGCTTGCACCCGAGGCCGAGCCGGAGCGCGCCGAGGCGATTCGCAGTCGTGGCCTGATTGCGTTCCCGCTCGAGCGGCTGCCGCGCACCACGCGCGCGCAGGCGATGGACGTGCTCAGTTCGCAGGCGGGCATGGCCGGCTACAAGGCGATGCTGGTCGCGGCCGGGCTGGCGCCACGGTTCTTCCCGATGCTGACCACCGCCGCCGGCACGATCCGGCCCTCGAAGGTGCTTGTGATCGGTGCCGGTGTCGCCGGCCTGCAGGCGATCGCCACCGCCCGGCGGCTGGGCGCGCAGGTCGAGGGTTTCGATGTGCGGCCCGAAACCCGCGAGCAGATCGAGTCGCTTGGCGCACGCTTCCTCGACCTGGGCGTAACTGCGGCGGGCGAGGGCGGCTATGCGCGCGCGCTGACCGACGAGGAGCGGGCCGAACAGCAGCGGCGGTTGGCCGAACACCTGAAAGGCGTCGACGTGGTGGTCACCACGGCAGCAGTGCCCGGACGGGCCGCGCCGCGGATCATCACCCGCGCGATGGTGGAAGGCATGAAGCCGGGCAGCGTCGTTGTCGACCTGGCGGCGGAAAGTGGCGGCAACTGCGAGGCGACCCGCCCGGGCGAGACCGTCGAAACCGGCGGCGTCACCGTCGCCGGGCCACTGGACCTCGCCAGCAGCGGCGCGGTGCACGCCAGCGAGATGTACGCCCGCAACCTGTTCAATTTCACCCGCCTGCTGCTCGTCGACGGCGCGCTCGCGTTCGACTGGGAGGACGAACTGCTGGCGAAGACCGTGTGGCCGGAACCGCCGGTGTCGCTCCGAGAAGCCGCCGCGGCGGCTTCACCCGTGACCTGACCGACGGGTTACTCGTCGCAGTCGTCGCGCGGCTTCGGTGCCGGGTTTGCCGCCACCCAGGCCTTGCGTTCGGCGGTGGTCATCGCGCGCCACTTCGCCTTCAGCGCACGGCGCCCGTCTTCGTCCAGCGTGCGCATTCGTGCATACAGCGCCCGCGCTTCGTCGCGTTGCGCGGGCGACATGTGTTTCCAGCGCCGGACACCCTGGTGCGCGCGCGCTCGCTGATCGGGACTGAGCTGCTGCCAGCGCTCCGCGCGCTCGAGCATGTGCGCGCGTTGCTCCGGCTCGGCGTTCCAGCGGGCGCGGATCGGTGCAATCAATTGCTCGCGCTGCGCCCCGGTCAACTGGTCCCAGGCCGGCAAGGCCTGGGGTGCGGCCGCCGCCGGCGCGACTGCGAACAGCATGGTGAGCGCGGCGAGGCGGAGGTGGCGATGGAAGGTCGTGTTCATGGTCGTCGGTCCGCAGGAGGCGGCAGGGTGTCGTCGTTGGCGGCCACCCACAGGTAGAGGCCGGGATCCTCGTCCAGCGCGGCCAGGATCTCGTCGACTTCGCTGTCGGCGCTGGCCTGGCGACTGGCTTGTTCAAGCGGATCGGCGGCGGCTGTCACCACTTGGTCGCCCGGTGGCGGCGTGCTTGCCGGTGGGCGGTGGAGGGTCATGGCCAGCATGGCGATCGCCACCGCGGCGGTGGCGGTGCCTCCCCCCAGCAACCAGCCGCGCCACGCCCG
>NZ_JBJXHK010000019.1:0-41892 GCF_046638635.1 Lysobacter zhanggongensis | reverse complement strand
GTGCTGCGCCTGCAATTGCCGCATCCGGCCGTCGAGCGCACGCAGGCGGCGCTCGATGTCGTCACGGGCGGGCACCAGCAGTTCCGCGGCGACCGACGGCGTCGGCGCCCGCAGGTCGGCGGCGAAATCGGCCAGGCTGAAATCGGTCTCGTGCCCGACGGCCGACACGACTGGTACCGGGCAGGCGGCGATCGCGCGGGCAAGCGCCTCGTCGTTGAACGCCCACAGGTCTTCAAGCGAGCCACCGCCACGCGCGAGCACCAGCACGTCGTATCGCCCGGAGGTTGCGGCGCGCTCCAGCATCCGGGTGATCTGCGCCGCGGCAGAAGCGCCCTGCACCTGCACCGGCAACACGTCGGCCTGGACCAGCGCGAAGCGCCGTCCCAGCACGCTGAGCACGTCGCGCACGGCAGCGCCTGTGGGCGAGGTGATCACGCCGATGCGCGTGGCGAACGCCGGCAGCGGCCGCTTTCGGTCCGCGTCGAACAGGCCTTCGGCGGCCAGTTTGGCCTTGAGCTCCTCGAACGCGCGCCGCAGTGCGCCTTCGCCAGCCTCTTCCATGTGGTCGAGCACCATCTGGTACTCGCCGCGGGCTTCGTACAGCGTCAGGCGGCCACGCGCCAGCACGCGCATCCCTTCGCGCGGCACAAACTTGAGCCAGCTGCTCTTGGGCTTGAACATCGCCGCCCGGACCTGGGCGCGGGCGTCCTTCAGGGTCAGGTACAGGTGCCCGGACGCCGGTCGGGCGACATTGCCCAACTCGGCCTCGATCCATACCAGTGGGAACGCGCCCTCCAGCATGTCCCGCGCCAGCGTGTTCAGCTGGCTCGGGGTCAGGACGTGGTTGGGGTCGTCGAGGGACATCGTGGAAGGGGCCGGGTGGCGGGCTACCGTAGCGCAGTGGCGGGTGCGGGTCACGCCGGGACGACGACCGCGCGGCGGTACAATGCGCGGATGAATTCCGATGCCCATTGCCCCTGCGCTGCTCCGCTTTTCGGGCCGCAACCCCGCCGCCATACCCGCGCCGTGACCATTGGCGGCGTCCAGGTGGGCGGACAGGCGCCGGTGGTGGTGCAGTCGATGACCAACACCGACACCGCCGACGTCGCGTCCACCGCCAAGCAGGTCGCCGAGCTGTGGCGCGCCGGCTCGGAGCTGGTGCGCATCACCGTCAACACGCCCGAGGCCGCCGCGGCCGTGCCGCGCATCCGCGACCGGCTGGCGATGATGGGGGCGGAGGTGCCGCTGATCGGCGATTTCCACTACAACGGCCACCAGTTGCTGACCGCCGAACCGGCCGCTGCCGAGGCGCTGGCCAAGTACCGCATCAACCCCGGCAACGTCGGCTTTGGCAAGAAAAAGGACAGCCAGTTCGGGACCTTGATCGAGCTGGCGATCAAACACGGCAAGCCGGTCCGGATCGGCGCCAACTGGGGTTCGCTCGACCAGGCGCTGGCACGGCAGTTGATGGACGAGAACGCGCTGCGCGACGAACCATGGGACGCCGGCCGGGTGCTGCGCGAGGCGCTGATCCGCTCGGCGCTGGACTCGGCCGACCGCGCGGTCGAGATCGGTCTTCCGGCTGACCGCATCGTGCTCAGCGCCAAGGTATCGGGCGTGCAGGAGCTGGTGGCGGTGTACCGCGAGCTGGCCACGCGCGGCGGCTACGCGCTGCACCTGGGCTTGACCGAGGCCGGCATCGGCAGCAAGGGCATCGTGGCTTCGAGCGCCGCGCTGGGCATCCTGCTGCAGGAAGGCATTGGCGACACGATCCGGATCTCGCTGACGCCCGAGCCGGGCCAGTCGCGCAACAACGAAGTGATCGTCGCCCAGGAGCTGTTGCAGACGATGGGTTTGCGCGCGTTCACCCCGATGGTCACCGCGTGTCCGGGCTGTGGACGCACGACCAGCACGTTCTTCCAGGAGCTCGCGCAGAAGGTGCAGGAGCACGTACGCGCCAGGATGCCGGAGTGGAAAGTGACCCATCCCGGCGCGGAGAACCTGACCCTGGCGGTGATGGGCTGCGTGGTCAATGGCCCGGGCGAGTCCCGCCACGCCAACATCGGCATCTCGCTGCCGGGCACCGGCGAGGCCCCGTCGGCCCCGGTGTTCGAGGACGGGGAGAAGACCGTCACCCTGCGCGGCGAGCACATCGCCGATGAGTTCGTCGGCCTGATCGACGCCTACGTCGACCGCCACTATGGCCCCGCCGGCGCCGCCTGATCCCGCCCGGCGTCGCCTGCCGCTCGCCTCGGCGCTGCGGCTGGAAAGGACGCTGCTCCGCAGCCTGCTGCACCGCCACGGTTGGCGACTGCTGCTCGTGTTCGTCGGACTGCTGCTGCCGATGTGGGGTTTTGCCGAGCTGGTGGACGAAGTGCGCGAGCGCGAGCCGATCGCGTTCGACGAGCCGATGTTGGCTCTCGCCCGCGACGCTGCCTCGCCGGCGCTGGACCGGTTCTTCGTGATCGTCACCGACCTGGGCTACCTGCACGGGGTGGTCCCGTTCGACGTGTTGCTGGTGCTGACCCTGATGGGCCTGCGGCGGCCGCGGGAGGCAACCTTTGCCGGCATCGCGCTGGCCGGGTCGGGCCTGCTCAACGTCGGTACCAAGTTGCTCTTTGCACGTGACCGGCCGACCTTGTGGGAATCGATCACCCCCGAGTCGAGTTACAGCTTTCCCAGCGGCCACGCGATGGGGTCGGCGACGCTGGCGTGGGTGGTGGTCCTGCTCGCCTGGCGCACCCGCTGGCGCTGGCCGGTGCTGCTGCTGGCGGTGCCGTTCGTGCTGTTGGTCGGTGGTTCGCGGGTCTACCTCGGGGTGCACTTTCCCTCCGACATCCTCGCCGGCTGGGCGGCGGCCAGCATCTGGGCGGCGATCGTCTACCTGGCCGTTTTCCGCTGGCGCATGCACCCCTGGCGCACCGGCCGCTGACAGCACCTCGCTCGCGGGGATCTCTGGTGCAGTGCAGCACGCAGGCTGGAACATTGTTTCGTGCGGCAGCCCACCTCCGTGTCCGGCTGCATACGCCGCGGCCCCCGTGCTGTCTCGTTTTGTTGCAGTTCAGGGAATAAAGGGGCCACGTGACGGCTGCGTGATCGCTGCGTGAGGGCACCCACGGCGTTTGACGCGCGAACCGGCCATTCCCAGGATCGCCCGGTCGCGGCCATCACGGCCCGCGTCGGTTCCCGCATCGCATGCAACCGGAAAGTTGCCACCGACACCGTCGGATGCGCGGCGCGGGGAACAGGGGGAATCGTTGAATCCGCTCCATCGCCCCCGCGATGGGAGTTCTCATGGAAAGGAGGATGTGGGATGTCACGTTATTTCCGTTCGTATCGCCTCAACCTGCTGGTGGCCGCCATCGGCATGGCCGCCATGTCGACCGCAACCGCGGCCGACACCCGCCAGGTCCAGCGCCAAAGCCTCGGCGCCACCCCGATGAACCGAGTGGCGGCCCAGCTCGGGCTCGGCAGCGACATGGCGCTGAAGGCGCGCACCTCGGCGCCGACCCGCAACGGCAACCGCACCGTGCGCATGCAGCAGACCTATCGCGGGGTCCCGGTCTGGGGACACAGCGTCGCGGTCGTGCAGGACAGCATGGGCAACGCGTTGCGCATGCAGGGCCAGGTCCTGCAGGACGTGCAGGTCGAGCTTCCATCGGTGACCCCGCGGCTGAGCGCCCAGCGCGCCCAGGCAGTGCTGGCCGCCCGCGCCGGTGCCGCCTTGGCGGCCGGCGGCAACGTCAGCAACCGCAAGACCGAGCTGTTCGTGTATGCCGAGCAGGGTCCCGCGCGGCTGGTGTACCTGACGTCGTTCTTCGTCGACGGTGACAGCCCCTCGCGTCCCACCGCGATCATCGACGCCAACTCCGGGGAAGTGATCCGCCAGTGGGAAGGCCTGACCTTCGCCGACGGCTACGGCCCCGGTGGCAACCAGAAGATCGGCCAGTACCAGTACGGCACCGACTACCCCGCGCTGGACGTGCAGCAGTCGGGCAGCACCTGTTCGATGGTCAACACCAACGTGGAGACCCACAACTTCAACCACGGCTCCAGCGGCCCGATCCACTCGTTCAACTGCCCGACCAACACCGTCAAGCAGATCAATGGCGCGTACTCGCCGCTCAACGACGCCCACCACTTCGGTGGCGTGGTGTACGACATGTACAACGCCTACGTCGGCGTTCCGCCGTTGACCTTCCGGCTGAAGATGAACGTCCATTACGGCAACAGCTACGAGAACGCGTTCTGGGACGGCTCGTCGATGACGTTCGGCGACGGCGGCAGCACCTTCCATCCGCTGGTGTCGCTGGACGTGAGCGCGCATGAGGTCAGCCACGGATTCACCGAGCAGAACTCGGGCCTGATCTACAGCAACCAGTCGGGTGGCATCAACGAGGCCTTCTCCGACATGGCCGGCGAAGCGGCGGAGTTCTTCGACCGCGGCAGTGCCGACTACCTGGTGGGCGCGGACATCTTCAAGGGCAGCGGTTCGCTGCGCTACATGTGCAACCCCACCCAGGACGGCCGCTCGATCGACCATGCCGACGACTACTACAACGGCCTGGACGTGCATTACTCGAGCGGCGTCTACAACAAGGCCTACTGCCTGCTGGCCAAGACCAGCGGCTGGGACCCGCGCGAGGCGTTCCAGGTCTTCGCCTACGCCAACCAGTTCCACTGGCAGCCCAGCACCGGCTATGACGAGGGTGCGTGCGGCGTGCAGGCCGGAGCGGTCGAGCTGGGCTACCCCCAGGCCGATGTCGTGGCCGCGTTCAACGCGGTGGGCGTGAGCTGCGACGGAGGCGAGGATCCGCCGCCGGGCGGTGGCGAACTCGAGAACGGCGTGCCGGAGACCGGGATCGCGGGCGCGCAGGGCAGCCAGCAGTTCTGGACGCTGGAAGTGCCGGCGGGCGCGAGCAATCTCGTGTTCAACATGGCCGGTGGCAGCGGCGACGCGGACATGTATGTGCGATTCGGTGCCGCGCCGACCACGTCCTCCTACGACTGCCGTCCGTACCGCAGCGGCAACACCGAGTCGTGCAGCTTCAGCAACCCGCAGGCGGGCACCTACCATGTGATGCTGCGGGGCTACAGCGCGTTCTCGGGCGTCAGCCTGACCGGCAGCTTCTCCGGTGACGGCGGCGGTGGCGGTGGCTACTTCGAGAACGGTACCGACGTGCAGATCCGCGACCGCGCCACGGTGGAGAGCCCGATCACGGTGACCGGCGTCAGCGGCAATGCGCCGAGCGACCTGAAGGTCGCGGTGAGCATCGACCACACCTACGTGGGCGACCTCACCGTCAGCCTGGTGGCCCCGGACGGCAGCGTCTACACGCTGCGCAACCGTTCCGGTGGCAGCGCCAACGACATCGACGCGGTCTACACCGTCAACGCCTCGTCGGAAAGCGCCAATGGCACCTGGAAGCTGCGGGTGAATGACGCTTACTCCCAGGACACCGGCAAGATCGACCTGTGGAGCCTGCAGTTCTGAGTTGAGCCGGCACATCGCCGGTAGAGTGCGACATGGACCCCGGCCATACGCCGGGGTCTTTTTTGGCGGGCTACTCGCCGGGCTTGGCGCCGGTCGAGGGTGCCGAGGTGGCCGCACGCCGCGCCAGGGTCGCCTCGCGGTGCGCGATGTAGGCGTTGGCGCCGAAGATGATCGAGGCGCCCAGCACCGTCCAGCGGTCCACGCCTTCGCCGAAGAGCACGAATGCGAGCAGCGCGACGATCGGCAACTGCATGAAGCTGATCGGGGTCAGTGCGGACACCTCGCCGAGCTTCAGTGCGCGGGTCCAGAGCATGTGGCCGGCCGTACCCAGCGCGCCCGCCGCGATCACCCACAACCAGGCGATGCCTTCGGGCCATTCCCAGACCGTCAGTGCCGGCACCAGCGACATCGGCACCCACAGGATGGTGGTCCACACCACGATCCGGTCGGCCGGTTCCAGCGCTGACAGCTGCTTGATCTGGATCGAGACGATGCCGCTGAGCACGGCCGCCGACAGCGCGACCAGGGTGCCCGCACTAAATCCGTCCGTGCCCGGGCGGACGATCACCAGCACGCCGATGAAACCCAGCACGACGGCGGTCCAGCGGCGCGCGCGCACCTGCTCGCCCAGCCACAGCACGGCGGCGATGGTGACGAACAGCGGGGTCGAGTACGACAGCGACACCGCCTGCGCCAGCGGCAGGTTGCCGATGGCCCAGAAGCCGCACAGCATCGACAGGGTGCCGATCAGGCAGCGCACCACGTAGCGCGGCAGCTGCCGCGTGCGCAGCAGGCCCGGGCCGTGCCGGTAAACCAGCGGCGCGGTGGCGAGCATCCCGAAGAAGCAGCGGAAGAACGCGACCTGGAAGGTGTGCAGCGTTTCCGACGCCAGCCGGATCGTGATGACCATGAACGCGAAGAACACCGTGCTCCCCAGCATCAGGGCGGCGGCACGGGCGTGCGTGGATCCGCTCACCAGCGTGCGCCCACCACGCGTGGCTCCGGTTCCAGCGCGATGCCGAAGCGATCGTGTACCGAGCCGGCGATGCGCCGGGCGAGGTCGAACAGCTGGCGCCCGCTGGCCGCCCCGTGGTTGACCAGCACCAGGGCATGCGACGCCGCCACGCCGGCGTCACCGTCGCGGTGGCCTTTCCAGCCGCAGGCATCGATCAACCATGCGGCCGAGAGCTTGCGGGTGGCATCGTCGCCGCCGCCGAAGACCGGCAGGCGGGGATGTGCGTCGGCCAGTGCCAGGGCCTGCCCGGCCGGCACGATCGGATTCTTGAAGAAGCTGCCGGCGTTGCCGAGCACGGCCGGGTCGGGCAGCTTGCGGCGACGGATCGCGATGACCGCGTCGGCAACCTGCCGTGACGTGGGGGCGGTGATCCCGCTCGCGGCGATCTCGTCGCCCAGGCCGGCGTAGTCGAGCCGCGGCGCGCGCTGGCGCGGCAGGGCGAACTCGACGGCGGTGACAACGAAGCGGTCCGGGTCCTGCTTGAACAGGCTGTCGCGGTAGCCGAACGCGCAGGCGTCGGCGTCCAGCCGCAGCCAGCGGCTTGTCGCCGGCTCGAACGCTTCGACCGCGTGGACGAACTCGCGCACTTCCACGCCGTAGGCGCCAATGTTCTGGATCGGCGCGGCACCCACCGTGCCCGGGATCAGGGCGAGGTTCTCGAGCCCACACAGGCCGCGGTCGAGTGTGTCCAGCACGAAGGCGTGCCACTGGACGCCGGCATCGGCACGCACGATGGCGCGGTCGCCGTCGTCGACCACGCGGATGTTGCGTCCGGTCAGCGCCAGCAGCGGCTGGACCGGGTCGGCGACGAACAGCAGGTTGCTGCCACCGCCCAGGACCAGCGGCGACCGGCCCGCGAACTCGGGGCCGGACAACAGGCCGGGCAGGGCACTGGCGTCCTGGACCTCGGCCAGCAGCGGCGCGCTCGCGGCAACGCCGAACGTGTTGCGCGCCTGCAGGGGAGCGTTGTGGAAGAGGCGGAGCGGTTCGCTCATGCGACCGGCGGAACCGGGCCGCGGCTGGGCGCGAACTTGCGGCGGCGGATCGCCTCCACGCACTCGCGCACGAGCCCCGGGCCGCGGTAGACCAGGCCCGAGTAGCACTGCACCAGGCTCGCGCCGGCGGCCATCTTGGTGACCGCGTCGGCGCCCGACAGGATCCCGCCGACCCCGATCAGCGGGATCGACTCCGGCAGGCGCGTGCGCATCATCCGCAGCACCGTGGTTGACTGGCCCATCAGCGGTCGGCCGGACAAGCCGCCGGTTTCATCCGCGTGCGGCGCGCCCTCGATGGCCACGCGCGACACGGTGGTGTTGGTCGCGATGACGCCGTCGACCTCCAGCTCGGTCAGCACCCGCGCGCACGCCTCGATGTCGGCTTCCGACAGGTCGGGCGCGATCTTCACCAGCATCGGGATGCGTCGACCGTGCTTGGCGCCCAGCCGCTCCTGCTCCTCGCGCAGAGTGCCGACCAGGCGCCGGAGCAGCTGCTCTTCCTGCAGCTCGCGCAGGCCGGCGGTATTGGGCGAGGAGATGTTGACCGTCACGTAGTCCGCCAGCGGATACACCCGCGACAGGCAGTACATGTAGTCGCCCTCGGCGATCTCGTTGGGCGTTTCCCTGTTCTTGCCGATGTTGATGCCCAGCAGGGCACCGCGTCGCTCGGCCTTCTCGACGTTGCGCACCAGCGCGTCGACCCCGGCATTGTTGAAGCCCAGCCGATTGATGACGCCTTCCTGGGCGGGAAGCCGGAACATCCGCGGCTTCGGGTTGCCCGCCTGCGGGCGCGGGGTGACCGTGCCGATCTCGACGAAGCCGAAGCCGAGCGCCATCAGCGAATCGATGTGCGCGCCGTCCTTGTCGAGCCCGGCAGCCAGGCCGACCGGGTTCGGAAAATCCAGCCCGAACACGCGCGTCGGGAGCGGCTCGGGGCGTCGCGCCAGCAGCGCGCCAAGGCCGCTTGCATGGGCCTTGTCGAGCATCTTCAGGCTGAGGTCGTGCGCCTGTTCGGCGTCGAGCCGGAACAGCCAGGGCCGGGCGAGTGCGTACATGCTCAGCCCACGGCCGAGGCGACGGCCAACAGTGCCACCAGCCCGCCGAAGAACAGCACCGCGGCCAGCACGCCGATGATCGCCAGCGCCATCATCGAGTAGCCGAGCACCAGCCCGGCGATGGCCAGGCCATCACCGTCGACGGCACCGGGTGCGCGCCTGACCTCGGCGCGCGCGAGGTGTCCGGTGATCACCGCCACCAGGCTTCCGACCAGCGGCAGCAGGGTCCACCCCAGCAGGCCGAAGACCAGGCTGACGATGGCCAGCACGCTGGTCTGCCGGCCAACCGCCGGCGCGGCCGGTGGCGGTGGGGGCAATGGCGGAGGGGTGGGATCGCTCATCGCCCGGTTCTCCTTACAGGTCGAACTTGATGCCCTGGGCCAGCGGCAGTTCGTCGGAGTAGTTGATGGTGTTGGTCTGGCGGCGCATGTACGCACGCCATGCATCCGAGCCCGACTCGCGGCCGCCGCCGGTCTCCTTCTCGCCGCCGAACGCGCCGCCGATCTCTGCGCCGGAGGTGCCGATGTTGACGTTGGCGATGCCGCAGTCCGAACCGCGCACCGACAGGAACTGCTCGGCAGCCTTCAGGTTCTGGGTGAAGATCGCCGACGACAGGCCCTGCGGCACGTCGTTCTGCATGTCGATGGCTTCGTCCAGGTCGCTGAACTTCATCACGTACAGGATCGGCGCGAAGGTCTCGGTCTGGACGACTTCGGAATCGTTGGCCAAGCCGGTGATGATCGTCGGCAGCACGAAGTTGCCCTTGCGATCCACCGCTGCGCCGCCGGTCTCGACCTTGCCACCGGCCGCCTTGGCCTTCTCGATCGCGGTCAGGTACGCCTGCACGCCATCCTTGCTGTTGAGGGGGCCCATCAGGTTGGCCGGGTCCATCGGGTCGCCGGTCTTGCCTTCGACCTGCTTGTACGCCGTAACCAGCTTGGCCAGCACGTCGTCGTAGATCGACTCGTGGATGAAGGCGCGGCGGGTGGTGGTGCAGCGCTGGCCGGCGGTGCCGACCGCGCCGAACACGATCGCCGGGATCGCAAGCTTCAGGTCGGCGGTGGCGTCGACGATCATCGCGTTGTTGCCGCCCAGCTCCAGCAGCGAGCGGCCCATGCGCTTGGCGACGCGCTCGCCGACGTGGCGGCCGACCTTGGTCGAGCCGGTGAAGCTGACAAGGGCGATGCGCTTGTCGTCGACGAAGGTCTGGGCCAGGTCAGTGCCGGCGTCGTTGAACAGGAAGAAGATGTCCGGGAAGCCGCCCTTCTTCAGCGCCTCGTTGCAGATCCGGACCGACGCGATGGCCGACAGCGGGGTCTTGGGCGAGGGCTTCCAGATGCAGATGTCGCCGCAGGCGGCCGCGACCAGCGCGTTCCACGCCCACACCGCGACCGGGAAGTTGAAGGCCGAGATGATCCCGACGATGCCCAACGGGTGCCACTGCTCGTACATCCGGTGGCCGGGGCGCTCGGAATGCATGGTGAGGCCGTAGAGCTGGCGCGACAGGCCGACGGCGAACTCGCCGATGTCGATCATCTCCTGGACTTCACCGTCGCCCTCGGGCTTGGACTTGCCCATTTCCAGCGCGACCAGCGAACCCAGCGCGTCCTTGTGTTCGCGCAGCGCGTCGGCGCACAGGCGCACGGCCTCGCCGCGGCGCGGGGCCGGGGTATTGCGCCAGACCTTGAAGGCGGCCTGGGCGCGCTCGACGATCTTCTCGTAGTCGGCCTGCGAGGACGCCTGGACCCGCGCCAGCACCTCGCCATCGGTCGGGTTGATCGGCTCGAGGATGCCGGCGTCGGCGGTCGTGGCCCATTCGCCATTGCCGAGGTAGGTGCCGGATTCGGTGCCGCTCAGGCCGAGTGCGGTGAGGACGGGGTGGGTCATCAAAAAACTCCTTGCGAAACGAATGAATGGCGACCCCGACACGATTCGAACGTGTGACCTTCCCCTTAGGAGGGGGACGCTCTATCCAGCTGAGCTACGGGGCCATCCGCACGATTATCGCAGAGACAGGCCCTGAAGACCTCCCCGCAATGGCCCCGTCGGCGCCCGGACGGCGCTGCCGGCGGGACCCCGTCAGCCTTCGAGCATCGGCTGGATGCGCTCCATGGTGGCCTGCAGCCGCGCCATGTGGCCCGATTCGCACAGCCGCACGAACATCCGGTCCAGCAGGTGCTGCAGGGCCGAGCGGTACAGCAGCGGTTCGATGTGGGCGCGGTCGTCATGGGCCGAGACCAGCAGCGAGAGGTCGGCGTGGGCGCGCAGGGGGTTTGAGTTATGGCGGGTGATGGTCACCACCGTCCCGCCACGCTCGCGGAACAGCCGTCCGATCTGGCACAGCGCCGGCTGTTTGCCGTGCTCGGAAAACACCAGCAGGACGTCGCCCGGGCCGGCGGCCGATACGCTGGCGGTCATGTGTGCGGTGTCGAAGTTGTGCACGGTGAGGATGCCCAGCAGTGACAGCCGCAGTGCGATCGCACGGGCGGGGATGTCGTCCTCGCCGAGGCCGATGATGAAGACCTTGCCCCCGGCCGACGCGCCCAGCAGGGCGGCGACCACCGCCTCGAGCAGCTCGGGCGGATTGATCGAGCGGGTTTCCTCCTCGGCCTGGCTTTTGCGCAGCCACAGCTCCATGCCGGCGTCCGGCGGCGGCGCGGGCGGAGCGCCTGTGTCGCGGGTGTCTTCGCCATTGTCGGCGCGTGCAATCGCCTCGCCGACCGAATATTTGAGGTCGGGATAGCCCTTGAAGCCCAACTTCTGGCAGAACTTGACGACGCTGGACTGGCTGATGCCCAGCGCGTTGGCCAATTGCTGCGACGAGTAGTCGCGCAGCAGCTGCGCGTTGTCGAGCACGAAGTCGGCGATGCGGCGCTCGATCGCCGACATGCGGTCGCGCTCGGCGCGGATCTTCAGCAGTGCGGACACGTCAGGCGGCCGCGCTGCCCGGTATCGGCTCGAGCCCGCGGATCTCACGGATGCCTAGCCCAGGCGCCTCGCTGACCGAGATCTCCGACTCGTTGAACGTGACCCCGCCCTCGACCGGATCGAACTGGCACAGCGACGGGCCGTCCAGGTCGATCTTGGTGATCACGTCGGCCTTGGCCACCGCTACGTGTACCGCTGCGGCGACGCTGATGCTCGATTCGAGCATGCAGCCGATCATGCACTCGACCTGGTGCAGCGCGGCGATGTCGGCGATCCGGATCGCGTTCGAAATACCGCCGGTCTTCATCAGCTTGATGTTGATGATGTCGGCCGCGCGCAGGTTGATCAGCTCGATCACCTCCATCGGGCCGAACACGCTCTCGTCGGCCATGATCGGGGTGTGCACCCGCTCGGTGACGTAGCGCATGCCCTCGAGGTCGCGGGCCTTGACCGGTTGCTCCACCAGCTCCAGCCGCACGCCGGCGTCCTCCAGGGTGGTGATCGCGTAGACCGCCTGCTTGGCGGTCCAGCCCTGGTTGGCGTCGAGGCGGAGCAGGGCGCGGCTCTCCACCGCGGCGTAGATCGCCTTGATGCGCTCGACGTCGACGCCGATGTCCTTGCCCACCTTGATCTTCAGCGAGTCGAAGCCGCGCTCCACCGCGCTGATGGAATCGGCCACCATCTTGTCGATGGTGTCCACGCTGATGGTGATATCGGTGGTGATGACCGGGTCGCCGCCGCCGAGCATCTTGTACAGCGGCGCGTTGTAGAGCTGGCCCCACAGGTCGTACACCGCGATCTCCACCGCCGCCTTGGCGCTGGAGTTCTTCTCCATCGAGGTCTGGATCAGCCGGGTGATGCGGTTGAGGTCGGCGATGTCCTCGCCGATGAGCCGCGGCGAGATGTAGTGCCGGATCGCGTCGACGATGGAGCCGTGGGTGTCGCCGGTGATCACGGCGGTGGCCGGTGCCTCGCCATAGCCGACCTGGCCTGAGTCGGTGTGCACCATGACCACGATGTCCTCGACCCGCTCGACGGTACGCAGCGCGGTCTTGAACGGCGTCTTGAGCGGTACCCGCAGCATGCCGAATTGGATGTCGGTGATCTTCATGGGTCGTGTGTCGTGTCCTGTTGGCGACGCGATCAGCGGGAAGGCGCGGTCGGCACGTGCGGGCGCACGATGCTGGTCATGCGATCCACGTAGCTTTCGGTCCGGTTGAACATCATCGGCAGCAGCGGCGTGACCGAGACCCCGTTGAGCGCCATGCTGCGCAGGCCGCCGTCGGCGTCGAGCACGCTGCCACCGTTGGTGTCGTGGATGACGTACGGGGCACCGTCGACGCGGCCGATGACCATCATCACGTGGCCGGGGATGTAGACCAGGTCGCCGACCTGCAGCTGGTCGACCGCCGCCATCCGGGTGGCACGGTCGTCGTCGGCGTCGAAAGTCACGTGTTCGAGCGCGGGGCTGACCGCCTGCGCACTGGTGTTGCGCGGCAGCTGGACGCCCATGCTGCGGTAGATCTCGGAGACGAACCCGCTGCAGTCGCGCGCGTTGTACGCGTGGCCCCAGCCGTAGCGTTCGCCGAGGAACTTGAACGACTGCGCGACCAGGTTGGCACGGGTCAGTGGCAGGTAGTCGGCGCTGCTGTCGGCGATGCGCGGCAACAGCGCCGGCGCGAAGCCGAGGCTGCCGTCCGCCTCGCGAACCGGCAAGCGGAGGACGTGCGCGGTGTAGGGGTGCTGGCCGTTGACCGGCTGGTCGGGCGGGGTGTCAGCCACCGGCACGCGCACGCCCATGTCGAGTTGCAGCTGCGAGACGCGTGGTTCCTGGCGGGTAAACACAGTGTGTTCGGTGGCGCCGGTGATGACGCGGTAGGGCGACGCGTCGACGTGGCCGAACACCGCCTCGGCGCTGCCTTCGGCCACGTGGCGTTTCTCGATCCATGCGGCGTAGCGCGGGCTGACGACGAACAGCCAGTCGCCGTCGGCGCTTTCGTGCGCGATCACCACCGGGGTGCCGGGGAACAGCGCGCTTTCCTGCAGCCGGTCGATATCGGTCTCGCCCGCGCGACTGAACATGCGCTGCGCGGTCGGGAAAGTGCGCAGTGCGGCGCGGTGCACCACGAGGCCGTGGCGCGTGCGCTGGCTCGCGGGGATGGCGTCTAGCGCGAGGTTGTCGACCATCGCATCCAGCACCGTGTCCGGCACCGGCCGGCCTTCGACGTCCCACCGTCCGCTGCTGGGACGCTCGGACAGGTCCTCGATCAAGGCGCGCACGGTGCCGGCATCCAACGTCCCGGGCAGTGCACGCAGGTCGTGCATCGAGCCGTCCAACGCCCATAGGCGGGTGTTCTGGGCCTGGATCGCGTTGCGGTCCATCAGCACGGCATCGGGCGTTTCCAGCCGCTCCAGCCAGAACGCCGGGGTCAGGTGCGCCGGCTGGATGCCGACGACGCCGTGTGCCGGGACGGCAGGGACCGGCTGCCTGGCGGCGAGCGGCTGGGCAACCAGCAACGCAAGCGCGAGGGCTGCGACGAACGGGTGCAGGCGATTCTTCATGGAGTGTCGGCGGCGCGCGCCGCCCAGGTGCGAAGGGCTGCCAACAGGATACGGGGCTGCCTCGCCGGTGAAGGCGAGGGCGCGGTCGCGCGAGTGGGTGGGTCCGGTCCCCAAGACGTCTTCCCCCATGTCGGTCATTTGTGCGCTGCGGAATACGCGATTCTTATATCACAGGAAACAGGAATAATTTATTGACCCGGTGCAAGTCGCGTGCTACACACCGTTCACGAATGGTTATCCGTAGGGGAAGCAACGGGTGAACTGGGTTCGGGATGTCACCGCCGCAAAACGAATCAGACCCCGCGCGGGACGCGGACTGATCGCCTGCGCCGCGTTCGTGGCCGCGGTGCTGGCGTTCGGAGCGGTCGCGGCCGACCCGGGCACTCCCGCTGGGAACCAGCGGCTGGATTCCGTCGTGTCGATGGTGGATAGCGACAGGTTCAAGGCGGCCGAAACCGCGATCGACGCCGCACTTGCCGACCCGGCACTCACTGTCGCTGACCGCGATGCGCTGCTGTTCCAGCGCGAGCGCATGCGTCGCATCCTGATCGACTTCCGGCTCGACGAGGCCGAAGTGCTCTCCCGGCTGCGCAAGGCGATCCCCGACCTGGGCGACGCGGAGTTCGCCCGCTGGAAGGCGGCCAACCTGATTGAACACCGGGTGATCGACGGGCGCACGCTGTATTTCGCGCGCGCGGTGCCCAACCTGTTCCGCCTCAGCCCTGAAGCGGCCGCGCGCCGCGCCGATCCAGCACCCTTCAGCGAAGGGCCGATGGAGTCTCCCAATGCCCACCACGCGGCTGTCGTCGAGGCCGCCCGCGAGACGGGGCAGGCCAGCGTGCTGCCGCGGCGGGTGCAGGTCACCCAGTCGATCACGGTCGACGCGGACGCGGTGCCCGCCGGCGAGACGGTCCGGGCGTGGATCCCGTTTCCGCGCGACATCCCCGGCCAGCAGCAGGACATCCGCCTGCTTGGAAGCATCCCGGCAGAAGCCACTGTCGCACCTGAGCCGACCGCGCAACGTACCGTTTACATGGAACAGGTGGCTCGCGCGGGCGAGCCGACCGAGTTCTCCATCGACTACGAACTGACGCTGTTGGCCCAGCGCCACGCCATCGACCCGGACAAGGTGGTCCCGGCCCCGGCGACCGCCGAGCTGGCCGCGCACCTGGGCGAGCGCCCGCCGCACATCGTGTTCACCCCGGCGCTGCGTGCGTTCTCCGAGAAGGTCGTTAACGGCGAGACCAACCCGTACCGGATCGCGCAGAAGCTGTTCGCCGCGGTCGACGACATTCCGTGGGCCGGTGCGCGCGAGTACTCGACAATTACCAATATCAGCGACTACGCGCTGCACGCCGGCCACGCCGACTGCGGCCAGCAGACGCTGCTGCTGATGGCATTGCTGCGCTTCAACGGCATCCCGGCGCGCTGGCAGTCGGGCATGGTCTATTCCGACGGCGACTACTGGAACCTGCACGACTGGGGCTGGATGTACCTGGCACCGTACGGCTGGGTGCCGATGGACGTGACCACCGGCCGGTTCGAAGGCGCGACCGCCGACAGTGGTGCCGACCTGGAATGGTTCTACCTGGGTGGCCTGGATGCCTACCGGATCGCCTTCAACGATGACTACGGCACCGGGTTTGTCCCGGCCAAGCAGCATTTCCGTTCCGAGACCGTCGACTCCCAGCGGGGCGAGGTCGAGTGGGACGGCGGCAACCTGTACTTCGACCAGTGGGACTACGACTTCGAAGCACGGATCCTGCCCGACACCGCCAGGACGGCGCGCAGCAACGACTGAATCACTTCGATCAATCCACGCGACGGCCCTGCCAAGCGCAGGCCGATCACCGACCAGAACGCCGGAGGGGGCATGAAGAACAGGAACCTGCACAGAAGCGCGCTTTCGATCGCCATGGGGCTCTGCCTCGCGGCACTGACGCCGGTGGCGATGGCCCAGGACGGCGCGGTGGTGGGCGTGTCCGAGGCGGGCGCCCAGGTCACCGTGCGCAATCCCCAGACCGGCTTCAGCCGCACGGTCACCGCCGATGCCAGCGGCAACTACCGGTTCTCGTACCTGCCGGTGGGTACGTACGAGTTGCAGGCCAGCGCCAATGGCGAGCCCGTCGGCGAACCGGTGCAGGTGCGCGTCGGCCTCGGCAGTGCGACCTACGTCGGCGCCAGCGACGACGTCACCAGCCTCGGCGCGGTGCAGGTGATCGGGTCGCGGGTCATCAATGCGGTCGACGTCAGTTCCACCGAATCGGCCACCAACGTCACCGCCGAACAGATCGAGCGGCTGCCGGTCGAGCGGAACGTCAGCTCGGTGGCACTGCTGGCGCCGGGCGTGGCCGGTGGCAGCGCCGGCTTCGGCGGCATCTCGTTCGGCGGCTCGTCCGTGGCGGAGAACGCGTTCTACGTCAACGGCCTCAACGTTACCGACTTCTATAACCGCATCGGCTTTTCCGAGGCGCCGTTCGACTTCTACGAGGAGTTCCAGGTCAAGACCGGTGGCTACTCGGTCGAATTCGGCCGGACCACCGGCGGTGTCGTCAACGCGGTCGCCAAGTCGGGCACCAACGAGTTCCATTCCGGCGGCAAGGTCGTACTCGGCCCGCGCGAGTGGGAGTCTTCCCGGCGCGACAGCTACTTCGAGGGCGAGCGCTACCTCACCCGCAGCCACGACACCACCGACTCGACCCGGATGAACATCTGGGCCTCGGGACCGCTGGTGCAGGACCGCCTGTTCTTCTTCGCGATGTACGAGGGCCGCCAGGTCGAGCCCGAGAGCACCAACAACGTCGGCACCAGCTTCACCCGCGGGACCTCCGACGACGGGTTCTGGGGCGCGACCATGGACTGGCAGGTCACCGACAACAACCTGCTCAGCCTGATGGCGTTCTCCAACGAGAACCGCCTCGACAGCAGCACCTACGCCTACGACTTCGACACCGATGAGATCGGCGACAAGATCAGCGACCGCTACACCGAGGCGGGCGGCACCAACTGGGCGCTGACCTGGACCTCGTACCTCACCGACAACCTGTCGATGAAGGTCCTGCACGGCCAGACCGAGCGCAAGGACATCGGCGCGTCGCCCAACGACGCCACCTGCAACTTCGTCTCCGCCGGCACCGGCGTGCCGGATCCCGGCGTGCCGCTGGGCTGCACCAGCAACCTCAGCATCTACGACCGGCTCGACGAGCGCGAGCAGACGCGCGTGGACTTCGAATGGTCGCTGGGCGACCACCGCCTGCGCTTCGGCCTGGACCGAGAGAGCAACACCTCCGACCTCAGCCAGGCCTATTCGGGCCCGGGCGGCATCCAGTACGGCGTCACCGCGACCACGCCCGGCGCGCAGATCCCCGACGCGGGCATCGTCCCGGACGGTTACTTCGCCTACGTCCGTGCGCGCCAGTACGAGATCTTCGGCAACTTCGAGTCGACCAACAACGCGTGGTACATCGAGGACAACTGGTCGGTCACCGACGACCTGGTGCTCAACATGGGCATCCGCAACGAGGCCTTCGACAACAAGGACGGCCTGGGCGCGACCTACATCGAGATGGACGACATGTGGTCGCCGCGGCTTGGCTTCTCGTGGGACGTCCGTGGCGACGGCACCACCAAGCTGTTCGGCAACGTCGGCCGCTACTTCCTGCCGGTCGCCAACGTCATCAACATCAAGCAGGGTGGCGCGCTGCTCGACGCGCGGACGTTCTACGGCTTCGAGGGCTGGGAGATCCGCGAGCACAACGGGGTTGAGTACGCGTTCCCGATCCTTGGCGAGCAGTTCGGCTTCGACAACAGCCAGGGTGACGGCACCGTCGGTGACCTGCGCGCCGAGGTCGACGCCGACATGGACCAGGTCTACCAGGACGAGCTGATCCTCGGCTTCCAGCAGCAGCTCAGCCAGGCGTGGTCGTGGGGCGTGCGCGGCATCTACCGCAAGCTCAACAACGCCATCGACGACATCAACATCACCGCCACGCATTGCGGGCGGGTCGGCAGCAGCTGGGTGATGGCCAACCCGGGCGAGGAGCTGACGATCTGGGGCGACACCGACTGCGACGGCGTCGATGACGGTTACCTCACCATCGACACCGCGCAGGCGGGGTACTGGACCGAGGCCGACAACTACGTCTACACCGACGGCGAATGGGAGTACGTCGACTCCACGCCGACCGGCCAGCGCGGCTGGGTCAAGCCGCGGCGCACCTACAAGGCGCTGGAGTTCCAGGTCGACCGCGCGTGGGACGAGAAGTGGATGTTCAATGGCTCGTACACGCTGTCGTGGAACGAGGGCAACGCCGAGGGGCCGGTCAACACCGATACCAACTTCGGCGATACCGGTCGCACCGAGAACTTCGACGACCCGTTCGTCAACCTCGACGGCTACGGCCCGCTGGCCAACGACCACCGCCACCAGATCAAGCTCCGCGGCACCTACGCGGTGACCGACAACTGGCGCGTGGGCGCCACGGTCGATGCCAAGTCCGGCGGCCCGATCACCGCGTTCGGTGTCGGCAACCCGTACAACTGGAAGAGCTACCACAGCTACTACCTGTGCGTTGAGAACTGCACCCGTCCGACCGATGCCGAGGAAGGCGATACCTGGAGCACCGCAGACCGCGTGTTCGAGCATTCGCCCCGTGGCGACGCCGGCCGGATGCCGTGGACCGTTGATATCGGCGCGAGCGTGACCTACCAGCGCTCGTTCGGCCTGGCCGACTTCCAGGCCAAGCTGGCGGTCTACAACCTGCTCAACGACCAGAAGCCGATCTGGGTCTACCAGGAGCTCGAGCCCGGCGTCGGCAGCCGCGACCCGTACTTCGGCCAGGAGCGCTTCCTGCAGTCCCCGCGCTATGCACAGCTGACGCTGTCCCTGTCGTACTGAGCCTCACCCCCTTGGCGGCCTGCAGCGGCGGGCCGCCATCTTTTTTCGCGGGCAACGGCCACGTGGCCGGTCCGCCCAGGAGGCCGAGCCTGCGATGAGACCGTTCCTTCCGCTGTGCGCACTCGCGCTGGCGTTGTCATGCGATGCCCGGGCTGCCGACCCGTTGACCATCGACACCCACGTCGACATCCCGGCCGACTACATGCGCGACGCGCGCTTTGACGTCGGCACCGACACCGCGCTGAAGGTGGACCTGGGCAAGATGGAGCGCGGCGGCCTCGATGCGGCCTTCTTCGTGATCTATGTCGAGCAGGGCCCGCGCACGCCGGAGGGTTACACCGAGGCGATCGCACAGGCGGAGCGCAAGTACTCGGCCATTGAGACGATGCTCGAGCGCTACCCCGACCGGATCCGGCTGGCCACGACGCCGGCGCAGGTGCGCGCCAACCACGAGGCCGGCGTGCTGTCGGCCATGATCGGGATCGAGAACGGCTACTCGCTCGGCCTCGACATCGGCAATCTCGACGCCGCCTACCGTCGGGGCGCGCGTTATATCGGACTCACCCACACCGGGCACAACGACCTGTGCACGAGTTCGGGTGCCCGACCGGAGTTCGGCGATGTTCCAGCGGGCGACGTTGGCCTGAGCCCATTCGGGCGCGAGGTGGTGCGGCGCGCGAACGCGTTGGGGATGATGGTCGACGTCTCGCATGCGTCGGATGCGTGCGTGCGCGATGTCCTGGCGTTGTCCGCGGCCCCCGTGATTGCATCGCATTCCTCGGCGCGGGCACTGGCCGACCATCCGCGCAACCTCGATGACTCCCTGCTGCGCGCGATCGGCGCGCAGGGCGGGGTGGTGCAGGTGGTCGCCTACACCTACTTCCTGAAGCTCGACCCGGCCCGCGAAGCGGCCGAGGCGGCACTGCAGGCGCAGGTCGCGCGCGAAGCGGGGGCTGACGGGTTCGACAGCGAGCTGCACGAGCACCTGCCGGCATACGTTGCCGGCGTGGCGCGGATCGAACAGGAGCACCCGATCGCCACGCTGGAAGACTATCTGGACCACATCGAGCACGTGGTGGATGTTGCGGGGATCGACCACGTCGGGATTGCGTCGGACTTCGACGGCGGAGGTGGCATCACCGGGTGGATGGATGCTACCGAGACCGCCAACGTCACCGACGGCCTGCGTCGACGTGGTTTCGACGACACGCAGATCGCACAGCTGTGGGGCGGCAACCTGCTGCGCGTCTGGCAGCAGGCCGCCGACCTCGGCCAGGCCCGCGGCGCGATGGGGTTCTATGACCGCGTGGTCGACGACGTGATGGCGCACTACGACCTGCCCGGGCTGGCGCTGGGCGTGATCGAGAACGGCGAAGTGGTCTACCGCGGCACCCGCGGCGAGACCGTTGCCGGATCAGGCGAGGCGGTGGATACGGACACGCTGTTCAAGATCGCATCCAACACCAAGGCGATGACCGCCGCGGTGCTCGCGCGGCTGGTCAACGCCGGCAAGCTGCGGTGGGACGACCCGGTGGTCAAGCACCTGCCGCAGTTCCGCATGCACGACGCATGGGTCACCCGCGAGATCCAGGTGCGGGACCTGCTGATCCACAACGCCGGCCTGCGCGAAGGCGCCGGCGACCTGATGCTGTGGCCCGAGCCGAACCACTTCACCCGCGACGACATCCTCGCCGGCCTGGCGCACCTCCAGCCGCAGCAGAGTTTCCGCTCGGGCTACGCGTACGACAACCTGCTGTACGTGGTCGCCGGCGAAGTGGCCGCCGCGGCTGGCGGCGCTTCGTACGAGGAGCTGGTGCGACGCGAGGTGTTCGCGCCGCTGGGCCTGACGCGCTGTCGCGTGGGTGCGTTCGACCGGGAAGCGACGGGCAACGTGGCCCAGCCGCATACCCGTGTCGATGCGGGCAACGTGGCCATGCGGCTCGACCCGCCCCAGGTCCCGGCCATCACGTCGGCGGCCGCCGGGGGCATCCGCTGCAGCCTCGACGACATGCTGGCGTGGGCCGGCAACTGGCTGGCGCCGACGCCTGCGCATCTGGCGTGGCTGCCGGCGGAGCAACGCCTGCCACTGTGGACGGCGCATACGCCGATGCCGGTCTCCCAGCGACGCCGCGATTGGGACGACACCCACTTTTACGCCTACGGCTATGGCTGGCGCCTGGCCGATGTCGACGGGGAGTGGAGCGTGTCGCACACCGGCACGCTGGGTGGCATGTATTCGCAGTTGCACCTGCTGCCTGACCTCGACAGCGGCTTCGTGTTCATGATCAACGGCGATGCCGACGAGGCGCGCACGGTGCTGAACCAGGTGCTGGTCGAACACCTGACGCCGGATGGGGAAGGGCGGGACCTCGGCGCGGTCGTTGCCGCGCTGCAGGCCCGGCAATCAGGCGCCGATGCCGCCGTCGTCGTGCCTGACACCTCGTCCCGCCAGCCGGCTTCGGCCGCCGGGATGGCACCGTGGCTCGGCACCTGGCGCGACCCGTGGTTTGGCGACGTCACGATCTGCGCGGTCGACGACCGCGTGGCGTTCCGTTCGGCCAAGTCGCCGCGCCTGAGCGGCGACCTGATGCGCGTGGGCGACCGCTACCTGGTCGACTGGCACGCCGATCATGCCGAAGCCTGGGCCCATTTCAGCCAGGAGGCCGGCACCCGCCGGCTGGGGATGGCCAAGGTCGATCCCGATGCGGACTTCAGTTACGACTACGAAGACCTCGCGTTCGTCCGTACCGGTGACTGTGCCGGGCCATCGGCGAGTGGAGGCTAGGGCGATGCGTGCATCCGTCACTCTGCTTGCGTCCGCCGCCCTGGTGGCCGGTTGCACTACCTCCGCCGAGCGTATCGCCCATGTCGACGCGGTCATGGAGCGTTACGCCGGTACCGTCCCCGGCGCATCGGTGCTGGTGCTGCATGACGGCCAGCCCGCGATCCGCCGAGCCTGGGGCATGTCCGACCTCGAGTCCGGCATGCAGGCGGCGCCGTCGACCAACTACCGGCTTGCATCGGTCAGCAAGCAGTTCACGGCCGCGGCGATCCTGCTGCTCGCCGAGGACGGACGGCTGGAGATCGAGGATCCGGTCCGCACGTGGCTGCCGTCGCTACCCGAAGCCACCGCACCGGTCACGATCCACCACGTGTTGAGCCACACCTCCGGGCTGGTGGACTACGAGGACGTCATCCCGGAATCGATGACCTGGCAGTTGCGCGACGCCGACGTGCTAAGGCTGCTCGAGTCGCAGGACCGCACCTATTTCGCGCCCGGCAGCGACTACCGGTACAGCAACAGCGGCTATGCGCTGCTAGCACTGATCGTGGAGCGGGCGTCCGGGCAGGATTTCCCGACCTTCCTGCGCGAGCGGATCTTCCTGCCGCTGGGCATGGCCAACACCCTGGCGTACGTGCGCGAGGGACCCCCGGTGCCCAACCGCGCCTGGGGCTACAGCCTGGTCGACGGCGCCTGGCAACGCACCGACCAGAGCCAGACCAGCGCGGTGCTGGGCGACGGCGGCATCTACTCCTCGATCGAGGACCTCGCCCGCTGGGACGCGGCCTTGTACGACGACCGCCTGCTTTCGCGCACCTCGCGCGCGCTGGCGTTCACCCCTGCCACGGCGACCGACGACCCGACGGTTGAATACGGCTACGGGTGGCGCATTACCGGCCAGCGTCTGTGGCATTCGGGCGAGACCATGGGCTTCCGCAACGTGCTGGTGCGCTGGCCCGAGCAGCGGCTCACGGTGATCGTGCTGACCAACCGCAACGACCCCGAGCCCTACCGGATGGCGCTGGACATCGCCGAACCCTGGTTGCGCGACTGACGCAGGCGGCCCGCGCCCCGGCGGGCCGGTGGTATCCTCGCGCCGCTGGCCTGTACGCGCCGGCATGGATGCAGGACCACCAAACGGATTTGGTTGAACCGCCATGGACTGGACTTTCCCCGACGTGCCGCCGGCGCTCGCCCGCGCACTGCCCGTGCACGACACCCGCCTCATCGAACTCGACCTGCCCGCCGCCGGGCCGGGCGTTCGATTGATGGCCGAACGATTCACCGGTCATGAGGCGGTCTGCGCCGATTTCCGGTTCGAGATCGATTGCCTGTCCGGGTCGGCCGCGTTCGAACCGACCACGCTGATCGGCCAACCGCTGTCGCTGTGGTTGCAGGTGGCCGACGGCCGGCGCCGATACTGGCACGGCTACTGCACGCGGGTGGCCTCGCTGGGCAGCGATGGCGGGCTGTCGAGGCACCGGCTCACGATGGAGCCTTGGACCGCGCTGCTGCGGCTGCGGCGCAATGCGCTGGTTTTCCAGGACCTCGATGCGCTCGGCGTGGTGGAACGCATCCTCGATGACTACCCGCATGCGGCGCTGAAGGTCGACGTGACCCGGTCGCTGCCGGTCCGCCCGATCACCACGCAGTACCGCGAGAGTGACCACGCCTTCGTGTTCCGTCTGCTGGCCGACGCCGGACTGGCGTGGCGCTTCGACCACGTGCAGGGCGAGGCCGGTGCGAGCGAAGCCAGCCACGCGCTGGTGGTGTTCGATCGCGATGCCGAGGCACCGGAGGCGACGCCTGCCGTGTTGCGTTTCCACCGCACCGACATCGCCGAGTCGGAGGACGCGATCAGCCATTTCACCGCGCAGCGGCAGATCACCGCCAACGGGTTCACCACGGCGAGTTGGGACCCCGCCCAGGTCGAGGCGGTGTCGGCCGCAGTATCCGGTGACGCCGCAGGGCCACACGTCCCGACGCTGGAGGTCTACACGGTGCCGCGCAGTGGGCGATTCGCCACCCGCGACGACGCCGAGCGCCAAGCCGCCCTGCGGCTGGACGCGCTGCGCCTGCCGCAGGTCCTGCACCACGGCTCCGGCAGCGGACGAGGCCTCGCCCCCGGCATGGCATTCACCCTGGCCGGGCATCCGGGCCTGTCCGGCGAGCGGTTCGTGCCACTGGCGGTCGAGCACGTCGCGGCCAACAACCTGGGCAGTGGTATCGCCCCATTGCTGGGCCACGCCGAACTGGAGCGCGGCAGTTATCGCAATCGTTTCGTCGCCGTGCCGCTGGGGACGGCCATCGTGCCGGTGTCGCGTCCCCGGCCGACTGCCCCGGGCGCCCAGACCGCACGCGTCGTCGGGCTGCCGGGCAGCAGCGTCACCAGCACCCGCGACCACCAGGTCCGTATCCAGTTCCCCTGGCAGCGCGGCATAGCACCCAGCCGCGGGGGGCTGACGGATACCGGTTCCACCGCGAATCCGGGCGGTCACGCGCCCGGCGACGACACCTCCGGCACGTGGGTGCGGGTGGCCGAGTGGCAGGCCGGCCCCAATTGGGGCTCCCACCTGTTGCCGCGGGTCGGCAGCGAAGTCCTCGTCGAATTCATGCACGGCGACATCGATCAGCCCGTCATCACCGGCCAGCTCTACAACGGCGAGGTCGCCCCACCGTTCGCGCTCGCCGAGGGCAGCAACCACCGCGGCAGCCTGTCGGGACTGCACAGCCAGTCGCACGATGGCAGCGGCACCCAGCAATGGGTGATCGACGACGCCACCGGCCAGCTGCGCCAGCGCCTGCATACCAGCCTGGCCGACAGCCGTCTGGAGCTCGGCTATCTGGTCGAGCACCGCAACGATTCGCGGGGCCGCTACCGCGGCGAAGGTTTCGAACTGGCCACCCTGGGTTGGGCCAACTTGCGGGCGGGCGAGGGCATGCTGCTGTCGACGACGGCGCGACCGGCCGCGACCTCGACCCAGCTCGACATCGCCGAGGCCGTCAGCCAGCTGAAGGGTGCCGTTCGCACGGCGCAGCGACTGGGCGACGCCGCGGAAGCAGCGGGCATCGAGACGTCGGACACAAACGCGTGTCAGGCCGACCTGATCCGCCTCATCGACCCGCAGCAGGACGGTCGACACGCCGCCACCGTCAACGGCCAGCCTGCCACCAAGCCGGCGAACGGCCAGCGTGACGGCGGCGACCCCGTCGAGCGGTTCGCCGCGCCCGTCCTGATCGCCGAATCGCCCGACGCCGTCGCGCTTGCAACTCCGGCCAGTGCGGTTGCCTACGCCGGCGGCCATACCCACCTGACCGCCCAGCAGGACGCCCACCTCGCCGCCGGCCACACGATCGCCGGCGTCAGCGGCGGCAACGTCGCCCTCTTTGCACAGCGCGGCCCGATCAAGGCCATCGCGGGCAACGGTCCGTTGAGCCTCCAGGCCCACGATGGCCCCTTGGAGGTGCTCGCCGACAGCAGCGTCACGGTGACCGCCAACGACGACCGGATCGATGTCCTCGCCAAGAGCCGCATCGTCCTCCAGGCGGGCCAGGCGGAAATCGTGCTCGACGGCGGCGACATCACCTTCAAATGCCCAGGCACCTTCACCGTGAAGGCGGGGCAGGTGCCGATGAAGGAGGGAGCACGGATCAGTGTCCAGTTGCCGGTGCTACCTAGGAAGTGATCTACCGAAAGCGCTATTGGGAGCCCAAGGGGTTCTGCGATATCGATGACCCATCTGTTGCCCTGATGATCTACGACTGGAGCATCACATCGGGCAAGGCGGTGCGGGAGGTCCAGAAGGTACTGGTTGAGAACTTCGGCGCCGAGATAACGACCGACAATGTGATGGGCAGTCGCACGATTGAAGCCATCAACAGCGTCAGTGATCAGAATGCGCTTGTGCAAGAACTCGCCAGTGCTCGCAAGTCGTATTACGAGTCGCTGACCTTCAATCGTGACGGTACGCGGAATCACAACCTACGATTTCTCAAGGGCTGGACCAACCGGGTGGATCGCTGCCTGGAGACAACGCGATGAACAACCCTGTCAAGGTGGCTGTGGCGGTCGCCGCCGCGCTGGCGGGATGCGGCCTGGCCGGCGGCGGTCTCAACGGTGCTCCGCCCAGTGACCTCGCGGGTGTGTGGGAGGTCGTGACCATTCATTCCGGTCGAGACACCCCGTACTCCGTCCTGACCATCGAATCGCGCGTGCGGGGGGATGAAGTTTCGGGCAGATACTGTTTCATCCTGGACTACGGAAACCGGATCGATTGCGACCCGGAGTCTGGAGAAAATTTCCAGGGTCGGCTTTCCGGGAACGGCCGTAGCGCACACGTATCGTTTCAGTCCTTCTTCGGCGGGGGACCCGGCCAAGCGACTTTGAACCTCAGGGATAGCGTTCTGCTCTGGACGGTTACCGTCACACCTGACGGTGGTCTCTATCCCGGTCCCATGCAGGCAAAGCTCCTTCCGGTGAGCCGAGCCGGGGATTGACCCGTGGTGCCAGCGAACGTCGAGGAATTGAATGTATGCAGGCTTGGCATACGCTCCACAGGTGCGATCGTACGAGCCGGCGAAGTCGTGAAATCGAGGCGGTCGATCGTGCCGTTGACACTCCTGCTCTTGAGCAGTTGCGCAACGGACCGAGCTGCTTTGGGCTACGTCGGCGGATGCGGCGGAGCTGAGCGTGCTTACTTCTCCTGCCGGATCGACGCGGGACAGGTTGCTGCTCTGTGCCGTGCGCCTGGCGGCCCCGTGCTTTTCCGCCTGACGCACTCGATGCGCCGCGACGTCGTATTCGAGGACGGGATCGATGCCGAGTTCCACTACAACCGTTTCACCAGAGCACGGGCGACCCACGAGGAGGTCAGCTTTGCGGCCGGGGATCGCCAGTACACAATCTTCAACTATGACGATGCCGATTTCGGACCCGCTCGCGCTGGCATTTCGGCGCTCGATTCCCGCCGAGGGAGCGCGCGTCCAACGGAAACCTGTACCGACGCAGCGCGTTCGGAGTTGCATCTGCTGGAAGGACAACTGCCGTGCGACCACGAGAGCGCACTTGGCTGCCGGCAGCCGTGAGCTAAGTCGGACACCTGTTGCGACACAGGACATGCTGGCGGGCACCCACAAAAAAGCCCCGCACGAGGCGGGGCTTTTTCAGGATGTCGTGGTGGAGCGGAGGGGGATCGAACCCCTGACCTTCGCGATGCGAACGCGACGCTCTCCCAGCTGAGCTACCGCCCCACGAGGCGGCAATTCTAGCGGCCCGGGCGCAGCCGCGCCAGCCCCCGGGCCGGCGGTCAATGGTCGAGCAAGGGTGCCAGCGTCGGCTCCAGCAACTCGCGGCGCCATCCCGACAACGCATCGGGCCACTCACCGTGATCGAGCAGGGCTTCCAGGTAGCGGCGCGAGGCCAGCAGGCCATCGGGCAGGCCCAGCTCGGCGCTGCGTGCGGCGACGGCGCTCTGCAACTGGCGTACGCGCTCCTTGTCCCGCTTCTCGGCAATGCGGCTGTCGGGAGCGTGTGCTTCGTCGTCAAGGGGCGTGGTCAGCGCGCGCCAGATGGCATCCCCAAGCTTCCGCGGGGCCTTGGGGTAGGCATCGAGTTGCGACTGCAGCGTGGCCCGGTCGGCCGGGGCATTGCGTGCCAAGGCGATCGCCAGTTCGTTGTCGAGGATCCAGCTGCGCGGCCGGTCGCTGTCGCGGGCGTGGGCATCGCGCCAGCGCAGCAACCGGATCAACCGGCGCTGGCCGTCGAGGTCGAGGAACTGGGCGGTACGCATCGACAGGTGCGGCCAACGCTCGGCGCTCTCGTTCTCCGCGTTCGCCACGGTGCGGGTCGCGTCGTCTTCCAGCCAGTCGCGCCGGTCCAGCTGGCCCAGCATGCCGTCGAGCACGTCGTGCATTTCGAACAGGTGCCGCACGTCGTCGGCGGCATATTCCAGCTGGGCGGGGGAGAGCGGTCGACGCAGCCAGTCGGAGCGGGTTTCGCCCTTGGCGAGGGCAACGCCGGTGAGTTGCTCGACCAGCTTCTGGTAGCCCAGACCGCCGCCGACGCCCGCGAGCGCGGCCGCGAGCTGGGTGTCGAAAAGCGGCTTCGGGACGACATTGCACGCGCGCTTGAAGGCGACCAGGTCCTCGCTCGGGCTGTGCATCACCTTGAGGATCGACGTGTCGGCCAGGATCGATGCCAACGCATCGGTAATACCGGGAGCGAGGGTATCGACCAGCAGGATTTCCAGCCCCGCGTCGCCTTCCAGGGCGATCTGCACCAGTGCCAGTTGCGGCCAGTACGTCCGCTCCCGGATGAACTCGGTGTCCATCGCGATGCGGCGCGGGCGTCGGGAGAAGCGGGCGGCGAGAACGGCAGGGTCGGTGACCCACTCGGGCGTGGGGTGGGCGGTCGAATCTGGGTTTGGCACGTGGGTACGGGTCGGAAACGGACGAAGTTGCCCCGGCGGGCGACAATAGCCTACTTTCGGCGGGCCCTTCAGGGGGCCGACCGCCAGCAGGAGGACGATTGCGCGCACCAGCACCAGCAAGGCGTTTCGCCGGACGAACGAGCCCGGGCGCAGGCCTGCGGTGCGCGCTGGTGGCTGCGTGGCTGGTCCTGCTGGTCGCATGCTCGGGGGATCGCGGCGATGACGCGGCAGAGCCGGACGTCGCCGCGGAGGCCGGTGGCGAGCGTGCCCCGATCGTTGCGGTGGGCCCCCGGCAGGAGGTCGCGCCGGTGCCCGAGTGGGAATCGCCGGCGGTCGAGGTTGACGATAGCGACGTCGAAGCAACGAAGGCCCGGGCCGCCGAGGCGCTGGAGGCCGGCGACCTGTTCGGCGATGCCGACGACGCGATCCCGTTGTACCTGGCATTGTCTCGCCACCTGCCGGACGACCCGGACGTGGCGACCGGGCTCGAACGCGCCCGCGGTGCCCTGATCGAGCAGGGCAACGCCGCACTCGCGGCGATCGACGAAGACCGCGAGGCGCTGGGGCATGCCCGTCAGGTCGGCGCGGTGGCGCGCGAACTCGCGCCTTCCGATCCCGCGGTGGAAACCTACCTCGCCACGGTCGAGCAGGCGGTGCAGGCTGAACAGGCCAACCTGCGGGGCGAGCAGGCGCTCAACCAGCGCCGGTTCGGCATCGACGTTGACGGTGGCAGTGACAGCGATGGTGCGGTCGCGCAGTTCCGGGCCGCACTCGAGCTCAGGCCAGGCGACGCCCGTGCGCAGCAAGGGCTGGCAGCGACCGAAAGCGCGATCATCCGGCAGGCCGAATTGGCGGCCGAGCGGGATGACTACGACGCGGCGACCCGATGGCTGGATCGCGCCGCACAGGTCCGGCCCGGCCTGGAGACCGTCGACCAGGCGCGCCTGCGTTTGGCCAGGCATCGCGGCGCCCGCGTGCGTGAGCTGCGTGACCTCGGCGTGGCGGCACTAGCCAACGGCGCCGACATCGACACCGCGCGCGAACACTTGGCCGAACTGTTGCGCATCGCGCCACCGGGCGATTCGGCGGCGGTCGACCTGCGTGAGCGGATCGAGATGGCCACGCACTACGGTCTGTTCCGGCCCGGCCAGGCATTCACCGAAGCGCTCGACCGGGCGGGTCGCGGACCGGAGATGGTGGTGATTCCCCACGGCGCATTCCGCATGGGCGCCGCCGACGGCGAACGCGATGCCAGCGACGCCGAACAGCCGACCCGCACGATCCGGTTCGAGCGGGGCCTTGCGGTGTCGCGCAACGAGGTCACGGTGGGCGAGTTCCGCCAGTTCATCACCGCCACCGGCTACGAGCCGCGCGCGACCCGGCGCGGCTATTCGACCGCTTACGACGAGCGCAGCGGCAACCTGGTCCGGCGCAGCGGCGTGGACTGGCGCTCGGACTACGCCGGCAAGCCGGCCGCCGACCACCTGCCGGTGGTGCACGTCAGTGCTCACGACGCCGACGCCTACGCGCGATGGCTTTCGGAACAGACCGGCCACACCTACCGGCTGCCGACCGAGGCCGAGTTCGAGTACATGCTCCGCGCCGGCAGCCAGGGCCGCTTTCCCTGGGGTGATGGCGCGCCGCCGGAGGGGACTGGCAACTTCACTGGTGGCGGCGACACCTCGCCCAGTGGCCGGCAGTGGCGCAACGCGTTCAAGGGACTCGACGATGGCGCGTGGGGTCCTGCGCCGGTGCGCTCGTACCGGGCCAATGCATTCGGCCTTCACGATGTGCCGGGCAATGTCAGCGAGTGGGTGGCCGACTGCTGGCATGACAGCTACCGGCGCGCACCCGCCGACGGCAGGGCCTGGTTCAATCCGGGCTGCAGGACGCGGGTGGTGCGGGGTGGTTCGTGGGCCAGTTCGCCGGCGCAGACCCGCTCGGCATGGCGGCTGGGCAGCGATGCCAACACCACGAATGCGCGCGTCGGCTTCCGCGTCGTACGCGAAATCTGAAGGACAGTCATGCGCCCTCACCGGGCTGGCATGGGAGGAGCGGTAGATGGCGATCGGTTCCCTGGGCGGCCTGCGCCGCCGTCAACCTGCCACCGGCCGTCGGCGCGGTGGCGGCATCCGCTGGTGGATCCTGCTGCTGTTTGCCGGCTACGCCGCCTGGCAGTGGTTCGGCAGCGCCAAGGTCGACCCGTACACGGGCGAGACCGCGCACTACGGCGCCACCCCGGAGGAGGAGGTGCAACTGGGTGCGCAGGCGTTCCAGCAGGTGCTGGGCGATGCCCAGGCGCAGGGTGCGCTGATGTCGCCCGAGGCGCAGGTGAGCCAGCAGATCAGGGCCATCGCTCAACGCCTGATCACCAAAGTGCCACAGGTCACTGCAGACTTGGCCGCGATGCACCAGCAGGAAGCGCCGACCATCCATCAGGACTTTCGATGGGACGTGGCGGTGATCCAGTCCGACCAGGCCAATGCGTTCGTCCTGCCCGGCGGAAAGATAGCGGTCTATACCGGCCTGCTGCCGGTGGCGCAGACCGAGGATGCGATGGCGGTGGTGATGGGGCACGAGATCGCCCACGCACTGCTGCGCCATGGTTCGCAGCGAATCGCCCAGCAGGAGCTCGTGCAGATGGGGCAGATGGCCGCCGGCATGGCGATCGGCGGGATGGATCCCCAGCAGCAACAGGCGGTGATGGCCGCGCTGGGCGCTGGCGCGCAGTACGGTTTCATCCTGCCGTATGGGCGCAGCCACGAGACCCAGGCCGACCAGGTCGGGCTGATGCTGGCGGCGGCGGCGTGCTACGACCCGCGGCAGGCGATCCCGTTGTGGGAGCGGATGTCGGCTTCCAGTGGCGGCCAGCAGCCGCCCGAGTTCGCGTCGACCCACCCCGATCCGGCCAACCGCATCCAGACCCTTCAGTCACTGATGCCGCAGGCGCTCGAGTTCCATCAGCGCAATTGCGCGGGACAGACGCTGCAGTAGGGCCTAGCGCTTGCCTTCGGGCTTCTTGCCGGTGGCGGCGTTCTGGCCGACGCCGCCGGTCAGGTTCTGCTGGAACTCCTTCCACATCGACAGGTTGCGCTCGGTCAGCTGGTTCATCATCGTCCAGGGCGTCTGGCCGATCATGCCGCCCATCTGCTGACGGAACTGCTGCTGCTGGTCGAGGAACACCTGCATCGAGCGCTCCAGGTAGGTCCCCATGAAGCCCTGCAGCGAGTCGCCGTAGAAGCGGATGATCTGGCTGAGCAACTGGGTAGAGAGCATCGGCTCGCCGTCCTGTTCGTGCTCGGCGATGATCTGCAGCAACACCTGGCGGGTCAGGTCCTCGCCTGATCGCGCATCACGCACCTCGAACTCCTCGCCATCGACGATCAGCTGGCGTACGTCCTCGATGGTGATGTAGCTGGAGATCTCCGTGTCGTAGAGACGGCGGTTGGGGTATTTCTTGATGACGCGCGTCTGGCCCATGGAGCGGGTGCCCTGTCTCATGATGCTCTGCAGCATGGCCCACGCCGCCGCCGCTTTGCAACTTGTGGCGGCACTACCAGCCCATGTACTGGCCGCCATTGGCCGACAGGTTGGCGCCGGTGATCCATCCAGCCTCGTCGGGCACGAAGAACGCCACGGCGTAGGCGATTTCGTCGGGCGTGCCGAGGCGGCCGGTGGGGATCTGCGCGACGATCTTGTTGCGCACCTCCTCGGGTACCGCCATCACCATGTCGGTGCCGATGTAGCCCGGCGATACCGTGTTGACGGTCACGCCGAACTTCGCGTTTTCCTGCGCCAGCGAGATCGTGAACCCGTGCATGCCGGCTTTCGCCGCGGCGTAGTTCGCCTGCCCGTACTGGCCCTTCTGGCCGTTGATCGAGCTGATCTGGACGATCCGGCCCCATTTGCGCGCGCGCATCCCTTCGATCACCGGACGGGTGACGTTGAAGCAGGAATTGAGGTTGGTGCAGATGACGTCGTTCCACTGCTGGGGCGTCATCTTGTGGAAGGTCGAGTCGCGGGTGATGCCGGCGTTGTTGACGAGGATCTCGACCGGGCCGAGTTGCTGTTCGATGTCGCGGACGAGCCGCTCGGCGTCCTCCGGCGACGACACGTCACCGTGCGCCATCGCGACGTCGACGCCGGCGTCCTTCATCCGCGCCTGCCACTCGCGCCCACGGGATTCGTCGCGGTAATTGGTCGCGACGCGGTGGCCCATCGCGGCCAGCCGCTTCACGATCGAGGTGCCAATGCCACCGGTGCCACCGGTGACCAGTGCAACGCGAGACTGCATGTCGTTCTCCCTCCCCGTGCCCGAAGGCAGTCTAGCCCCGCTTTGTGAATTGTCCGTTGCGCGCTGCGGAGGTCAGGACGGGAGAGCACCCCGGCCAATGTCGACGACAGGGCCCACTGGCCTTGTGCCGATCGATTCGGGGCGGAACCCGGCCCGTGCGCAGGCCAGCAACCCCCCGACCGAGGTCGCCTCCGCCAGCACGGCCGGGTCCTGGCCCAGGCCCGCCCAGGCATGTCGCAGCGCCGGCAGCGGGTCGGCCGGGTCGACGGGCCACGCCGCCTCGGACTTGGACAGCTTCTGTCCGTCCGCACCGGTCACCAGCGGCAGGTGCGCATGGCGGGGCACGGTTACCCCGAGCGCGCGCTGGAGGAGGATCTGCCGGCCGGTGGAATCGAGCAGGTCCGCGCCGCGGACCACGTCGGTGATGCCCTGGTCGGCATCGTCCACCACCACGGCGAGCTGGTAGGCCCAGTAGCCGTCAGCGCGGCGGAGTACGAAGTCGCCTACCGTGGCCCACACCTCCTGCACCTGCCTCCCGCGGACCAGGTCGTCGAAGGCCACGCGGGAGCCGGCCGGCACACGGAATCGCACAGCCGGGCGCGCGCGACGACGGGCCGCGACGCACTGGTGGTGGATGCCGCCGATCGCGGCCAGGTCCGCGCGGCTGCAGTGGCATTCGAACGCGTGGCCGGATGACATCAGCCGCTCCAGCGCGTCCTGGTACAGCGCTCCGCGGGCGCTCTGGCGGACCACCGGTCCGTCCGGTTCGAGCCCGAACGCCTGCAGCGCGGCGAGTTGCCGGTCGGCCGCGCCGGCGACCTCGCGCGGCGGGTCCAGGTCTTCGATCCGGACCAGCCACTCGCCTCCGGCACGGCGCGCGAACAGCCAGCTGCCGAGCGCGGCCAGTAGGGAGCCCGCATGGAGGTCGCCAGTGGGCGACGGGGCGAACCGGCCGCGATGAACGATGCCGGCGGGGTGGTCGTTGGGGTCGGACAAGGGCACGTGGGCGGTGTGGCGGTGGCGACGCGGGTGCGGTTTGCCGATTCCGGCAGCCGCCGGTCATCTTGAATTCCCGCCGAGCCTGCCACACTTTCACTCCAATCGCGCATGGTGCGCGCAAGGGTAACGACATGTTCAAGCGCGTCGCGCTTTTCCTCGCAACCAACCTGGCCGTGATGGTGCTGCTGGGCATCGTCCTGAGCGTGCTGCAGGGCGTGTTCGGCGTGAGCCTGGGCAACAACGGCGCGTTGATCGTGATGGCTGCCCTGTTCGGTTTTGGCGGCTCCATGATCTCGCTGATGCTGTCCAAGTGGATGGCCAAGCGGTCCACCGGTGCCCACGTGATCGAGCAGCCGCGCAACGAGGCCGAGCAGTGGCTGGTCGACACCGTCCGCCGCCAGGCCGAGAACTCGGGGATCCGCATGCCCGAGGTCGCCATCTACGATGCGCCGGAGATCAACGCGTTCGCCACCGGCCCGAGCCGCAACAACTCGCTGGTGGCGGTCTCGACCGGGCTGTTGCGGGCGATGGACCGCGACGAGGCGGAGGCAGTACTCGCCCACGAGGTCAGCCACGTCGCCAATGGCGACATGGTCACCATGGCGCTGATCCAGGGCGTGCTCAACACGTTCGTGATCGTGCTGGCGCGGGTGGTCGGCCGCGTGATCGACAGCTACATCAGTGGCAACCGCGAGGGCGGGCCGGGCTTCGGCTACTACATCATCGTGTTCGTGCTGGACATGGTGTTCGGCCTGTTCGCCAGCATGATCGCGATGTGGTTCTCGCGGCACCGGGAGTTCCGCGCCGACGCGGGCGGGGCCAGCCTGGCCGGTCGCGACAAGATGATCGCGGCGTTGCAGCGGCTGTCGAAGACCTACGGCGAGAGCACGCTGCCCAAGCAGGTCGCCGCGTTTGGCATCAGCGGTGCGGTCGGCCACGGCCTGCGCCGGCTGATGATGAGCCACCCGCCGCTGGAGGAGCGCATCTCCGCGCTGGGCCGGATGTCGGACTCGGTACGCACCGCGGCCTGACCGTCGCGGCGTCAACAGAAAGCCCGCCATCCGGCGGGCTTTTCTCTTGCCAGGCTTACTGCCTCAGCTGAAGTCGTAATCCATCTGCGGACCGGCCTGGGCGAGGAAGTGGCCCTGGGCATAGTCGATTCCGGCGCCGAACAGGATCGTCATGCTGCTGGCGTCCTGGACGAAGTTGGCGATCGTCTGCTTGCCGAGCTCGCGGGCCTTGCTGGCGATCTCGCGGATGCGCTCCTGGTGCTCGGGGCTGGTGGCCAGCTCTTCGGTAAAGGCGCGGTCGAGCTTGAGCATGTCCGCATTGAAGTGGCTCAGCAGCTGGAACGAGTTCAGGCCGCTGCCAAACTGCTCCAGGCCGACCCGGACGCCCAGCGCGGCGGCACGTTCCTGGAACGCCTGCGCCGCCTTGAGGTGGGTGAACACTTTCGACTCGGGCAGTTGCAGCACCAGCAGGTGGCCTTCGGCACCGTGCTTGGCCAGCTGCTCGCGGATGTGTTGGAGCAGGCTATCGTCCTGCAGCGACACCTCGTTGATGCGCACCAGCAGGGTGGTCCGGTGGCCGCCGCGCAGCCGCTCGCCGATGTCGGCGATGGCGCGGCCCACCACCCAGCGATCGATCTCCCACAGGAGGCCGTGTTCCTCGGCAATCTGCAGGAAGGTCAGCGGCTGGACCAGTTCGCCGCCTTCGCCCTGCATGCGCAGGTAGGCGTCGTACATCTCGTCGGGCGCGCCGTGCAGGCCGATCAGCGGCTGGTAATGCATGACGAAGCCGTCGCCGTCGATGGCATCGCGGATACGGTTGACCCACGCCTCGACGCGTTCTTCCTCGGCGCGGTCGACCGCGCCCGGGTCGAAGATTTCGATCCGATTGCCGCCGACGCCTCCGGCCGACTGCACGCCATCGTGGGCCTTGGCCAGCACCGCCGTGACGCTGGCGATCTTCTGGCCGATCTGGACACCACCGACGCTGGCGGTGGCATTGAGCGATCGGTCGTCGACTTCGAGCACCGCGGCGGCGAAGGCCGCGCGCACGGCTTCGGCGAGGGCGACGGTGCCGTGGTAGTCGCTGCCGCGGCGCAGCACCGCGAACTGGTGTTCGGCGAAGCGCGCGGCGACGTCGTCCCGCCCCAGCGCACCCTGCAGGCGTCGCGCACAGGCGGCGATCAGATCGTCCGCTGCGTGCAGCCCCAAGTCCTGCAACAGCTTGGCGTAATGGTCGGGCTCGACCAGCAGCAGCGCGTGGTGGCCGCCGTCGCGGGCGGCGTCGCTGACCGCATCCTCGAGCTGGCGCAGGAACGTCGAGCGGTTGAGAAGGCCGGTGACCTGGTCACGCTGGCGCAGCTCCTCCACCTCGCGGGCGAGCTCGGGGTCGAACTCCTGCCGGCGCAGGATCACCTGCTGGCAGGCCTCGCCTTCGTAACTGGCCGCCGCGAACTCCATCACCGCCGGGAAGCTCTCGCCATCCAGCGTGCGCGCCTCCATCTCCAGTCGCGGCGGTGGGGCCTCGCCCTTGCTCAGCCGCTTGAGCAGCTGCTTGAAATCGTCGACGTGCTGCGGCGCGACCATGTCGAGCAGCGACATGCCTTCGATGTCCTCGAACGAGTCGAACCCGAACTGCTCCAGGTACGCGCTGTTGGCGCGGATGTGCATGCCCTCGTGGACATAGGCGATCGGGTCGCGCGAGGAGTCGATCAGGGCATCGCAGCGGCGCTCGTTCTCGCGCACCTGCGACTCGAGCTTGCGCAGCGCGCGGCGTGCTTCGAGCGCGGTCCATTCCTTGCGCACGACCGCCTCGACCTGGTCGATCCTGCGACGCAGGGCGATGCCGGCCACGCCGGCGGCGGTGGCGTTGAGCAGCAGGGTGTCGTCGACCGCGTCGGCCAGCAGGATCACCGGCAGGTCCTTGCCGGTGGCATCGATGCGCTGCATGACCGCGGCCAGCGGCAGGGTGCGGCAATCTTCGGCGGCAAGGACCAGCTCGACCGGCGGACCGGACAGCAGGTCGTCCAGCGCCTGTTCGCTTTCGGGCCGGTTGGGCCGGACTGCGATGCCGGCATTGCGCAGTCCACTGACGATGGCTTCGGCCGCCTCCACACTGTCGTCCACGATCAGCAGCCGCAACACCATGTCTTTCGCAGATTGCATAAGGTCTCCGTCCGGATTCGCGGGTGGGGCGGACGGCACAGGGCGGATGGCGGTCCGCGACGGAGCCGCCATGAACGTGTCCGCGACGGCAGCGTCGCCACGTGCATATGTAAGCATGTTCTCCCCCTTGCGTGCCGCCGGGTCGCGGTGGCACGCCTCGATTGCCGTGGCGTGTCCCCACCACCGGCTGCGCCGGAATGCGCTCCCACCCTACTGCTTATGACAGATTGCCGGGGCAGCGGTCCGTGACGCCCTTCAAGGGTTGCTACGTCAAGTGGGGCGGGAAACGGCCAGGCCCGTCACCAGAGCGGTCGTTTGCCGCTGTCACCGGCCACTTCACGGACCAGGCGCGGCACCAGGTAGCCCGACAGCCTGGCCGCCAGCCCGGCGTGGAGGGCGCGGGCGCGATCGTCGTCGACTTCGAAATGGGCGGTGCCCTGGACCCTGTCCAACTGGTGCAGGTAGTACGGCAGCACGCCGGCCTCGTAGCCACGCGTGGACAGGTCCGACAGGGCGTCGACCGAATCGTTGACCCCGCGCAGCAGGACCGCCTGGTTCAGCAGGGTCGCACCGGTGCCGCGCAGGCGCGCCATCGCGGCGTCCACGGCCGGGTCGAACTCGTTGGCGTGGTTGGCGTGCAGCACCACCGTCACCGGCCACGGCAGGTCGCCGATCCACGCCAGCAGCGCATCGTCGACCCGCTCGGGCAGCACCACCGGCAGCCGGGTGTGGATGCGGAACCGGCGCAGGTGGGTGGCGTCGGCCAGCGCGTCGGTCAGCTCGGCAAGCTTGGTGGTCGCCAGCGACAACGGGTCGCCGCCCGACAGGATGACCTCGTCAATGCTGGTGTCGGCGCGGATCAGACGGATCGCTTGCTGCCAATGGCCGGCCGCGGCGGTCTCCTCGGCGTACGGGAAGTGGCGCCGGAAGCAGTAGCGGCAATTGATCGCACAACTGCCGGTGGCGACCAGCAGGGCGCGGCCGCGGTACTTCTGGATCACCCCGTGGCCCGAACGTGCGGCGCCATCGCCGACCGCGTCCAGGCTGAAACCCGGCATCGGCCGCATCTCCGCGTCCAGTGGCAGGACCTGGCGCAGCAACGGGTCGTCGGGGTCTCCGACGTGCATCCGGCCGACGAAGCCGCGCGGCACCCGCAATGGAAACTGGGCCAGCGCGGCGTCGGAAACCCCCAGACCAGCCGGGTCCAGCCGGAGGATGGCGAGCAGCTCCGCCGGGTCGCGCACCGCCTCACGCCAGAGCTGTTGCCAGCGTGGCGAGGGCAGGGGGACTGGCTGCGGGCGGGCCGGGGCTGCGGGTATCATTCGGGTCCTGTGCTGCTTGCGCTCCGGTCGGAGCGGAGGCAGCCCGTCATTCTAGCCGCCCGCGACAGGCACCGGGCGGCACGGCACCGTCTCCACACATTCATCTACACCCAGGAGCTCCAGCATGGCCACTTACGGCATGAACGACGTCAAGAACGGGATGAAGATCCTGGTCAACAACGACCCGTGCATCATCACCGACACCGAGTACGTCAAGCCGGGCAAGGGTCAGGCGTTCACGCGCATGAAGTACCGCAGCATCAAGAGCGGCCGGGTGCAGGAAATCACCATGAAGGCGACCGACTCGGTCGAGGCCGCCGACGTCATCGATACCGACATGCAGTTCCTGTACGCCGACGGCGAGCACTGGCACTTCATGGACCCGACCAGCTTCGAGCAGGTCCAGGCAGACCGGAACGGCGTGGGCGACGCGGCCAAGTGGCTCAAGGGAGAGGAAGAGTGCGTGGTGACGCTGTGGAACGGCGTGCCGATCTTCGTCAATCCGCCGAACTTCGTCGAACTCAAGATCACCGAAACGGACCCGGGCGTGCGTGGTGACACCTCCGGTGGCGGCGGCAAGCCGGCGACGCTGGAGACCGGCGCGGTCGTGCGCGTGCCGCTGTTCGTCGGCCAGGACGAGGTGATCAAGGTCGACACGCGGTCCGGCGAGTACGTCAGCCGGGTCAAGTGATGGCGCCCTCCAACCCCCAGCCCTGCGACCTGCTGATCGAGGCGGGCTGGGTGGTGCCGGTCGAGCCGCACGGCGTGGTCCTCGACGACCACGCCGTGGCGGTGACCGACGGCGTCATCGTCGCGGTCCTGCCGACCGCAGAGGCGCGGGGGCGGTTCCAGCCGGCCCGCACGGTGTCGCGCCCGCAGTCGGCGCTGATCCCCGGTCTGGTCAACGCGCACACCCACAACCCGATGTCGCTGCTGCGCGGCGTGGCCGACGACCTGCCGCTGATGGAGTGGCTGCAGGGGCACATCTGGCCGGTGGAAGCGGCCGTGATCGGGCCTGAGTTCGTCAGCGACGGCGTGACCCTGGCGATCGCCGAGATGCTGCGCGGTGGCACCACCTGCGCCAACGAGAACTACTTCTTCCCCGACGCGCAGGCGGCGACCTACAAGCGCCACGGCTTCCGCGCCGTTGTCGGACTTCCGGTCATCGACTTCCCGACCGCGTGGGCCAGCACCGACGACGAGTATTTCGACCGTGCCTGCGAAGTCCACGACCAGTGGCGCAACGACCCGCTGGTGACGATGGCCTTCGTGCCGCATGCGCCGTACACGGTGTCGGATGCGAGCTTCGAACGCATCCGCATGCTCGCCGACCAGCTGGACCTGCCGGTCCACCTGCATACCCACGAGACCGCCCACGAGGTCGAGGAATCGCGCGAAAAGTACGGCCAGCGTCCGCTTGCGCGCCTGGACCGGCTCGGACTCGTGAACGACCGCCTGATGGCGGTGCACATGACCGCGTTGACCGACGCCGAGATCGATCTGTGCGCCCGGCGCGGCGTCAGCGTCGTGCACTGTCCAGAGTCCAACCTCAAGCTGGCGTCGGGGTTCTGCCCGGTCGGCCGGCTTGAGCAGGCCGGCGTCAATATCGCGATCGGGACCGACGGCGCCGCCAGTAACANAGCAGGCCGGCGTCAATATCGCGATCGGGACCGACGGCGCCGCCAGTAACAACGACCTCGACATGTTCGGCGAGATGCGCACCGCCGCCCAGCTGGCCAAGGCCGTTGCGGGCGACGCGGCGGCCTTCAGCGCCGCCAGCGCCTTGCGCGCGGCGACCCTGGGCGGTGCCCGGGCGATGGGCCTGGAGCGGTCGATCGGTTCGATCGAGCCGGGCAAGAAGGCGGACCTGGCATGTGTCGACCTCGGACAGCTCGAGAGCCAGCCGCTGTTCCACGTGGTCTCGCAACTGGTGTATGCCACCGGCCGCCACCAGGTGACCGACGTCTGGATTGGCGGGCGGGCGAAGCTGAGTGACCGCCAGCTGGTCGACCTGGACATCGAACAGCTGATCGCCAACGCGCGGCAGTGGCGGGACCGTATCGCCGCGGTCCGCGCCTGACGCCACGCTTCCTCCCGTACCGCATCCCGAAGCAGGGGAATCAGCATGACCGCAGCACCGTTCGCCAACCAGAACTTCAGCCAGGCCGAGCTCGACAAGTTCGGTGCGCTGGCGCAGCGGTGGTGGGACCCGGAGGGGCCGCAGAAGGCGCTCCACGCGATGAATCCGGTCCGATTGGCCTACGTTACCGGTCGGACCACGCTGCGCGACGCACGCGTGCTTGACGTCGGCTGCGGCGGCGGGCTGCTGAGCGAGGCGCTTGCAGGCGAGGGCGCCGTGGTGACCGCGATCGACCTGTCGCCGGAGCTGCTGAAGGTCGCGCGGCTGCACGGGCTCGAAACCGGGGTATCGGTGGATTACCGCCAGCAGCCGGTCGAAGCGCTGGCCACGGAAGCCCCGGGATCGTTCGACGCGGTCACCTGCATGGAAATGCTCGAGCACGTGCCCGACCCGGCGGCGATCATCCGCGCCTGCGCCGAACTGCTCCGGCCGGGCGGTCGGTTGTACCTGTCGACGCTCAACCGCACCCCGGCGGCGTTCGCGCTGGCGATCGTCGGCGCCGAGTACATCGCCCGCCTGCTGCCGAAGGGCACGCATCGCTATCGCGATTTCATCCGCCCGTCGGAGTTGGCCGGCTGGCTGCGTGACGCCGGGCTGCAGCTCGAGGACGTCAGCGGCCTGATGTACGAGCCCTGGCGCAACAGCGCGCGGCTGATCCCGCGCGCCGACGTGAACTATCTGGCCTGCGCCCGCAAGCCCGAGTGATCCCCCCTCCATGACCGACCGATTCCCCGGCGCGGTGCTGTTCGACCTCGACGGCACCCTGCTCGACAGCGCCCCCGACATGCTCGCGGCCGTGAACACGATGCGCGCGGCGCGCGGAATTGCGCCGATGCTCCTGTCCGAACTGCGCCCCCATGTGTCCAAGGGGTCGCGGGCGATGGTGCAGGCCGCGTTCCCGGACCTCGACCCCGCGGCGCGGGAAGGCTGGATCCCCGAGTTCCTCGATGTCTACCAGAGTGAGCTGGGGCGGCACTGCGGCCCGTTCGATGGCATCGAAACCATGCTCGGCCGGCTGGAACAGGCCGGCTGCGTGTGGGGCATCGTGACCAACAAACCCGAGTACCTGGCCGCGCCCCTGCTGCCCATGCTGGGATGGCAGGACCGCTGCAGGGTGCTGATCGGCGGCGACAGCCTGCCGGCGCGCAAGCCCGACCCGCTGCCGCTGCGCGTCGCGGCCGAGCGGATCGGATTCGCCCCCGCGCAGTGCATCTATGTCGGCGACGACGAGCGCGACATCGTCGCCGCGCGCGCCGCCGGGATGCCGTCGGTGGTCGCACTATGGGGCTACCGCCTGTCGGAGGACGATCCGTTCGCCTGGCAGGGCGATGTCCTCGTCGACCGCCCGCACGATCTATGCAACGCCATGGCCTGGCCTCGCTGCCATGTCTGAGTCCGGGGCCGTGCCGATCGATGTGCGCGAGGAACCCGGCGCCGCGCTGGCGGGTTTCATCGACAAATGGCGCGCACGCTGGCCGGAGTGGGCGGTCGTGGAAGTGTTCGTCCCCGCCGGGCAGCGCGAGCTCGCTTCGGCCTGGGCGGCGCTGCTGCAGGAGCTCACCGACGCGGCCTGGGGCGGGACCGATCCCATCCCCGGGGAAGCGAAGCTGGGCTGGTGGCAGGAAGAGTTGGTCGGTTGGACCCGCGGTGCGCGGCGGCATCCACTCGGCACCGCGTTGCAGCGCCAACCGGCGCCGTGGACGACGCTGGCGGCCGCGCTGCCGTCGCTCGGCAACAGCCGTGAGCGTCCGGGCGACCCGGCGGAAGCATTCGCCGCGCTGGCCTCGTTCGCCCGGGCGGTCGCGGAC